>DASRIN010000473.1:0-8526 GCA_035649975.1 Gemmatimonadales bacterium | reverse complement strand
CCTTGAAGCCGACCTTTTGGAGCCGGGAAGCGAACTTGCTGGCGCTGGGAAGGGTGTACGCGGGATTGCTGTCGTGCACCAGGAGGACCGCAATCTGGCCCCCGTCTATCGTGGTCAGCAGGCTGTCGAGAGCACCATAGCCATCACCGGTGTCGGGATTGCTCCCGAACTGGACGGTCTCGCCGAGGTTGCCGGCGGCATAGTTCAGCAGGTTGACGGCGGCACAGACCTCCCGGCTCCCACTGTGCTGGCTTGCGATACCTCCGGCTACCGCGAGACTGGGGCGGGCCTCGCCAAACTCCCGCGCCAGGCGCTGGATCGTCGCAACCGGGAGGCCGGTCTCCCGAGCTGCGACATCCGGGGTGTACGAGGCCAGTGCCGAGCGGAGTCCGGCGTTCCCGCCCCGCTCTTCGAGCAGCAGGTTGGCCATGGCGAGCGCCAGGGCCGCCTCCGAGCCAGGCCGAATCGGATGCCACTCGTCGGCGTTGAGCCCGGTGAGATCGCGACGCGAGGACAGATAGACGAACTTTGCCACCTGTCCCTGGGTGAACCCATGGGACTGAGCAAAGCCCCGCTGGTGCTCGATCGAGCCCGGCCAGGACTCCAGAAAATCGGCGCCGAACGAGACGATGTAGCGAGCCCGCGCGAAGTCGTGGGTTGCCAGCTGGTCCAGGCCGAAGACGTCACGATTGGCGGCGCGCAGGGGCTCGGCATCGAACGGCTGGTAGCGGATTACTCGCCCGCCGAGCGCTCCCATCCAGTCGGCAAGCAGGTCGGAGAAGGTGCCCTGGGCGGCGCCGGAAATGGCGGCAACGCGGTTGCCCGCCGCGCTGACTTTCGCCGCCAGGCGAGCGACGGCGTCGTCCCAGGTGATCTCCTGCAGCTTTCCATCGGCCCCCCGTGCCATCGGGCCCTTGAGGCGTCCGGGGTTGTAGAGCCCCTGCAGTGCAGCCTGGCCCCGAGAGCACAGCTTTCCTCGATTGATGGGGTGCTCCGGATTTCCTTCCAGCTTAACCGCGCGCCCCTCGCGGGTACGCACATGCACGCCGCATCCGGCCGAGCACTCGGTACAGCTGCTGGCGTAATAGGTGGCGACGCCCGGCACCTGATCTTCCGCCTGGACCAGGTAGGGGATGAGACGTTCCACCTTCTCCGTGGAGCAGCCGGATAAGGCGACGGCACCCGCACCCGATGCGCCCAGCACGGTGAGGAAGCGGCGGCGGTCGAGTGTGGGCCCGGATTCCTCAGCCATGGGAGCTCCGTTTGGCCGGTCGCCAGTCATCAGTCGCCGGTCGCCAGAGGCCAGATTCGACGACGCCTAGACGACGCACACGCGTTGTTAGGTAGTCTTCGGTATCGGGCAGGAGTATTCGCCCTTCATCCGTGGTCGCGCGACTAGCGACTGGCGACTGGCGACTGGCGACTAGTAGTGACATACCGAACAATCCCGCGAGACCTTCCGCTCCGTATGACATGTGATACAGAAGCCCATCCGGTCCACGTTGTTGACCTTGAATACCTGCGGCATGCGCTGCACTTCTCCGTGGCAGGTCCCGCAGGCATTAGGACCGAGGGCTTTGATGTGCCGCTGATGGGGAAAGTGGGCATGACGCGGAAGGTAGTGAATCCGAACCCATTCGACCGGCTTCTTGTCGTTCCAGGCTTTCCGCAGCTTCGCGATCTCGGTCTGATGCGAGCTGTCCCGGCCGGCAATGACCAGGTGACATCCCATGCAGGTCTGCACCGAGGGTATGCCGGGCTCGGGCGACACCGCGACGGAATAATGGCAGTACTGGCACTGAATCTTGTATTGGCCGGCGTGGATGTCGTGCCGGAAGAAAATCGGCTGGCGGGGTCCTTTGAGGTTGCCGCTGTCCGAAGCCGGAATAACCGGAGCTTGAATGGAATCGGGAGCCGATGCCGGCTGCTGGGCCCGCGGAGCTGATTCGCCGAGCGTAAGGAGAGCAGCCACGCCTCCGGCTGCTACGCCACCGACGACGAATGCCAGCTTACGCATCATCATCTCACCGGTAAAAAAGAACCCTGGCCTCGCCCTCGGCCAACGCGCGCCGAAGTATAGTCCACCCTTTTCATTGCACAACCCGACCTAGGACTAATCCGACTGTTTCAGTCGGCTTCGCTCTTATCGGCCGCTCTTCCGCCGTGCAGCCGCGGCGCCCGCCGAGGGGCAGGACGTTCGGCCAGCCATTCCGCCTTGCGTCGGGCCAGACTGAGAAAGGCATCGATGGCACGTCGATCGCTCAATTCCAGCCAACACCATTTGACCGGGCCGGTCCGTTGACCTTCGACCAAGGCGCGCGCGATCACTCCTGCCACTTTGGAGCCCTTGGTGAGCCGGCTCTCGTCGCCCTCGGAAAGCGTAAAGGTGACGTCCAGCCCGTTCTGCATGATGTGCAGCCAGCACAGTTTTCGATTTCCCAGAGCGTATTCCCAGGCCCACCGCCAGGTGGGGCCCATGTAGCGCACCTGCTCAGCGACCCCGGAGACCTGCAGAAGCCCATCGCGCACGGCTCGGAAACGGGATGCCAGCGCTGGCGGGAGATCCTTGAGCGGAGCAGTGGGCTCAGGCTCCTCGGCCTCGGCCAGGTAGCGATTGGATTTCCAGTACGCGTTCGATCGTCCCATTAGCTGTCCTTGCTGCGGGTGCGATCCAGAAACCGGACCACCTCGATGCCCATGGCTCGGAGCAGAGACGCCTCTCTCCCGTCCGGCGCTGCCCGAAATACAATCTCGCGGAAGGAACGCATCACGTTGTCCGGCAATCGGGTCTTGAAGAAATCGATGGCCCAGAGCGCCCGGCTCCAGTCGGCAAACAACTCCTCCAGCTGCTGCGATGTGGCCGGCGCCGCCTGATTCCGGGGTGGTTTCAAGGGCAGGTCTTCCCCGCCCCGAGCGTTCCAGCTCTCGTAGCCGAGAATGGCGACCGCCTGCGCCAGGTTCAGCGACCGGTGGGCCGGATCGGTGGATATCGTCACCACCGCGTGACAGAGGTCGAGCTCGGCGTTGGTCAGCCCGCTGTCTTCCCGCCCGGCCACCATGGCCACCGGCCCGGCGGCGCTCTCCTCGAGTAGGGCCTGGGCCGCTTCCCTCGGTCGCAGCAGCCGCCGCTTGGCCGCCCGCTCCCGCGCCGTGAGCACCGCCGTGAACACGCAGTCTGCAATCGCGCCCTCGAGCGAGTCGAACAGCTCGATGCGGGCAACCAGGTCCGCGGTGTTGTGCGCGATACCCTCGATCCGGTAGGGATCGAAGACCTCCGGGTTGACCAGCCGCATCTGCTGGATCCCGAAGTTTTTCGCAATCCGCACCGCACTCGCGATGTTGACAATGTCCTGCGGGTTCACGAGGACAAGAATGGGTGGGCGCCCCAAGCCCTCAGGCTTCTCCCAGGAACGACACGTCGTGCCGCTTGGCCTTGAGCGCCGCGGCAAAGCCGGCTTTCTCCACCGACTTCATGTACGCCTCCTTCGGCTCGACCAGCTTGCCGTCCACCAGTTCCATCAGAGCATCGTTCAGGGTGACCATGCCTCCCTTCCGATTCACCTGCATGATCGAAGGAATCTGGAACGTCTTCCCTTCCCGAATCAGGTTGGACACCGCCGGTATGGTGAGCAGCACCTCCCGCGCCGCCACTCTGCCTCCGCCGATCTTCTTGCAGAGGGTCTGCGCGATGACGCCGCGCAGCGATTCCGACAGCATGACGCGCACCTGCGCCTGCCGGTCGGGCGGGAACTGATCGATAATGCGGTCGATGGTCGATGCTGCCGTCGTCGTGTGCAGCGTGCCGAAGACCAGGTGGCCCGTTTCTGCGGTCTCGATAGCAATGGAGACGGTCTCGAGGTCCCGCATCTCGCCCACCAGGATGATGTCCGGATCTTCCCGGAGGGCCGCGCGAAGGGCGTGCTTGAAAGAACGGGTATGGAGACCGACCTGCCGCTGGGTCACCAGACACTTCTTGCTGGGATGCACGAACTCGATCGGGTCTTCGATGGTGATGATGTGATCGGTGCGGGTTCGATTGATGAGATCCACCAGACCAGCCAGGGTGGTGCTCTTCCCCGATCCGGTGGGCCCGGTTACCACCACCAGACCCTTGGTCAGATAGCAGAGGTTCTGCACTTCCCGGCTGAGCCCCATCTCATCCGCCGTGCGGATCTGGTTGGGAATCACCCGGAACACGCCGATGGCCCCGAAGCGGTCGCGTCCGGCGTTGCAGCGGAACCGGGCGAGGCCCTCGATCTCGTAGGCCCAATCGGTGTCGCCGCCTTCGCGGAACTCGCCCAGTTCCTTAGCGGCCATGATGCTCAGCAGCATGGATTCCAGCCGCTCGGGTGAGAGCGGCGACTGTTCCTGGCGGCGCAGCTCGCCGTGGAGCCGGAGCATCGGCGGCTCTCCCGACCTGAGGTGGAGGTCGGATGCGCCGGACTGCACCAGGTTTCGGAACAGAGCCTCCATAGCGGCCCGCTGTTCGGAGACATCCTGGGTCGAGCGCCCCGCCGAAGCAAGTGGCGGTGCAGTCGCGGCTGGTGGGGGACTCGGCGGAGCGGCGGGTGCCGACGCGGCTGCGGGCACGCTAGGGGCCGGAGCGGCGGGTCGGAGGATCGCGACGCCATTGGCACCCGGCTTCATCTCGACCCGCACCTCTCCAAACGGCGATCGGTAGGCAAAGGTCACCTCCGAGCTTCCCAGCTGAGAGGCGGCATCAGCCGAGGCGATTTCCCGCAACAGGCCCTGAATCTGGGTGTCGGTCAAGGGCTCTCGGGTAATGGGCCGGGGGGAACCATTCTGCATCAAGGACGCCGGCTTGCCGACCGCGAGTTGCAACGCATCGGCCCGCTGCTCCTGCATCACCTGGATGAGTTTATCGAGTCGTGCCACAGCACAGTCTCAGTCGAGAGGGCGAATGTGACGAACCTGGGACTTGTTGATGTACTGCATCATGCCGTCCGTTTCCAAGGTGAAGAAGCGGCCTGGTCCATTCAGATAGTCGAGCGCGCGCGACCGGCTGGGCGGAAGCTCGAAGCTGCAGTGGCCCCGGTATTCCACACCGTCGGTCAGCTCGACGGCCAGCGCCACCAGCTTCGCCACGGACGTGCGGTCCGGATCGTCCGACGGAGCCAGCTCCTGGCAGGAGACCACCGCCACCTGAGCCTTGGAGATCAGCGCTACCCCACCGCCATTCAGGGTCAAGGCGAAGAACAGCTCCTCCCGATTCAGCATCTCGAGCGGGCTCTCGGCATCGGAGGGAGACATCGTTCGCGCGAGCAGGTGCAGATGGCCGGCCAACACTACGCCTTCGGCGAGCACGACTCTGGCGGCAGCCTGCTGGGTGGCGCCCCAGTCGCTCATCGAATTGTTCGGTGCATAGGGCCGGAAACTGAACGAAGCAGACCAACGCGGCAAGTGGGGCGGCCATGGAGCCCTCGACAAAGCCACCTGCGGGAGCAACGATTGCTCTATGGCTGCTCACTCTCTGGGGTCCCGTGTGGTGCTCGCCGGTCTGGGGGCGTGCCTGGTGCTCTTCGTGGTTGGGCCCCTCCTGCGGCTCCTCTTCGAAGCTTCGCCTGCCGGCCTGGCCCAGGCCCTTCGCGACCCGGAGCTGCGGGACTCGATCGTGCTCACCCTGTTCACCGCCACGCTGGCGACGCTGTTGGCCGCCCTGCTAGGCATTCCCCTGGCCTACCTGCTCGCCCGCCGCGCCTTTCCCGGACGTCGGATCGTGCAGGGCTTGATCGACCTTCCGGTGGTGATACCGCATCCGGTGGCTGGTATTGCCCTGCTGTTGTTCCTGGGCCGGCGCTCCGCAGTGGGCGGCACCCTTGCCAACCTGGGGCTCGAGTTCGTCAGCCACGTGCCGGGAATCATTGCGGCCATGCTGTTCGTGTCGGCTCCGATCCTGGTCAGCGGGGCCCGCGAGGCGTTTCAAACCGTCGATCCTCAACTGGAGCGGGTGGCCCGCACACTGGGCGACACGGCCTGGAGTGCGTTTCGTCGCGTCACCCTTCCACTTGCCGGAAGAGGCATCCTGGCCGGGGCCATCCTCGCCTGGGCCAGGAGCATCAGCGAGTTCGGCTCCATCGTGATCCTGACTTACAATCCCAAGGTGGCGAGCATCTATATCTTCGACCGGTTCACCGCATTCGGTCTGAAGGCGGCGGTTCCGGCTGCCGTCATTCTACTATTGATAGCGCTCACCGTCTTCATCCTGGTGCGTCTGCTGCAACCGAGTGAACAGCGATGATCCGGCTGGAAGGGCTGCAGGTCCAGGTGGGCAGCTTCGAGCTGCGGGATATCAACCTCCAGGTGCCTCAGGGTGGATACGCGTTGATTATCGGACCCACCGGGGCCGGCAAGACCACGTTGCTGGAGGCGGTCGCAGGAAATGCACGGCTCCGGGCCGGGCGGATCTACATGCATGGCGAGGAGGTTACCGCGCTCCCGCCGGAACAGCGCGGTCTGGGCTTTGTGTATCAGCAGTATCACTTGTTTCCCCACCTGAGTGTGCGGGAGAACATCGCCTACGGTATCAGACGCCAGGGCAGAAACGGCCGGGGCTTCCGCGAACGGGTGGAGGAGCTCGCCGGCATGCTCGCCATCACCCCCCTGCTCGATCGGCCCGTGCGGGGGTTGAGCGGGGGCGAGCAGCAGCGGGTGGCGCTGGCCCGGGCTCTGGCTCCCAAACCCTCGATACTGCTGCTGGATGAGCCATTCGCGGCGGTGGATCCCGCCAGCCGCCAGGTGCTCCGGCGGGAGCTTCGAGAGCTGCACCAGCGCGAGGGAATCACTACGCTCCAGGTCACCCATGATTTCGACGAGGCCCTGCGTCTCGGCGACGTCGTGGCCGTGCTGGCCGAAGGTCGCGTGGTCCAGAGCGGCACGCCGGAGCAAGTGTTCCGGTATCCCAACTCCGCCTTCGTCGCTCGCTTTGTGGGGAGTGGGAACGTGATCGCCGGAGTGGTGGAGCGGACCGAGCCAGACGGTCCCGGCCGCACATTCCGGGGCCGCTTTCGGGGAGAACACCTCACCCTCGACGTGGTCGCTGAGCGGGAAGGCTCGATCCACGCGGTCATCCGACCCGAAGACATCGTGTTGAGCCGGACATCCCACCCGGATTCAGCCCGCAATCATATAGAAGGAATGGTCGCCCGGCTGGAACGGCTGGGGCCCATCACCCAGGTTCACCTGGACGTGGGCCGGCCGCTGATCGCGTCGGTGACCACCGCCTCCGCCGAGGAAATGGATCTGCGATCGGGGATGCGGGTGATCCTGGCGGTCAAGACTACCGCCATTCTCCTGGTGTAGATCGATGCCGGCTCGCCTGCTGCATGTGGATCTGGACGCGTTCTTCGTCGAGGTCTGCCGTCAGTATCACCCCGAGCTCCGGGACATCGAACTCCTGGTGGTGGGCGGCCGGCGCGATCAGCGGGGAGTGGTGCAGTCCGCCTCCCATGCTGCGCGACGCTTCGGTATCCACGCTGGAATGGCGATCGCGGAAGCGGTGAGACGCTGCCCCCAGGCCACCTTCTTCCAGGGCGCCTTTGCCCACTACCGGGATGCCTCCCGGGCCGTCCGCGCGGTGCTGGAGGATTTCTCCCCCCGGGTAGTGATGGCCTCTCTGGACGAAGGGTATCTCGATTTTGCCGGGACCGAACGCCAGTACCCGGTCTCACTTCTACCGGTGGCAGAGCAGCTCAGAGATGCGGTGAAGCAACGCACCGGCCTCGACGCCAGCATCGGCATCGGCCCGAACCGGATGATCGCCAAGATCGCGTCCGACTGTGCCAAGCCGAGGGGGCTAATGGAGATTCGGGCGGGATGGGAGGAAGGCTTTCTGGCGGGACTTCCGTTGTCAGCGCTGCCGGGTGTCGGACCCAAGACGGCGCAGCGCTGGGCGGAGGTCGGCCTGGTAGATGTCTACCAGGTCCAGCGAATGGAAGAAAAGGATATCCAGCGGCTCATTGGCGCTGATGCCCGGTCACTCAAGCTGCGGGTGCAGGGCCAGGGCGGCACCGTGCTCAGTCCCCATCGGCTGCCGAAATCGGTGAGCCGAGAGACGACACTCTCCCGTGATATCCGTGACCCGGAAGAGCTGGAGCGGATCCTGGCCCTGCTCACGGCTCGGGTCGCCGCTCAACTGCGGGATGAGCTCTTGCTGGCCAAAGCCGTCACCCTCAAGCTCCGCCACGACGACTTTCACACGGTCACCCGCCGGCGGACCCTGGAAGTCGCGACTGATCTCGATGCCGAGATCTATTCCGCCGCCCGGGCGCTCTTCCGCGGCGCGTTCGACGAGGTGCGCCGGCGAAACCGGGCGGTCCGACTTATCGGCATCGCCGCGACCGATCTCGGCACCGCGGCAGAAGCCGATCTGTTCGAATCTCCGGAACGGATCCGGCTCCGCCAGCTGACCGAGGCAGTGGACAAGGTCCGCGGGAAGTACGGGTTCGACGCCGTCACCCCGGGCACCATTGCGGAGCTCCGCCGCAAGCGTCCGAAGCGGTAGTGTTA
>DASRIN010000472.1:0-7924 GCA_035649975.1 Gemmatimonadales bacterium | reverse complement strand
GTGGCGATCATGATGATCTCGGTGACCGAGCGAACCCGGGAGATCGGAGTTCGCAAGGCGCTCGGCGCCACCCGGCGGGAGATCATGTTCCAGTTCCTGGTCGAGGCGGCGACTCTAACGCTGGTCGGATGCGTGATCGGGATGGCGCTGGGCGCCCTCATCGCCTGGGCGATCCGATCCTTCAGCCCCATTCCCGCCACCGTGCCGTTGCTGTCAGTGGTGGCCGCGGTGGCGGCGTCGATTCTCACCGGCGTGCTCTTCGGCCTCTATCCCGCCAACAAGGCATCGAAGATGGATCCGGTCGAAGCGCTGAGGTACGAGTAAGGCCCGCCGGCCTGCAATACCCTGCAGTGTGCAAGCCAGCCAGTCATCCGCATCTCCTGTGCTCCCCAAGGAGGCATTGTGCGAGCACAGATCCTAGTGATTGGGCTGCTCCAGGCCGCCCTGCTGATGGCGTGTGACCGTTCCCAGTCCCGCTCCGAGTCGACTCCCGAGCGGGCCGGCATGGTTGATCAGGCAAAGTCCGCTAGTCCAGTAGCCCTGGGAAACGTGGGTGGACGACCTAGGTCGGATACTCAGGCCTCGGCTCAAGCCGATGAGGTCGAAACCTGGGCTCGGCCGACCAGTTTGGATATCGGTTCCCGTCTCATCGTACGCACCGGCCAGGCCAGCATCGAGGTTGACTCACTTGAAACCTCGATGGCTGCGGTGAGGCAGATCGTTCAGCGAGTGGGAGGGTTTGTGGCGGATGCCTCGATCCAGAGTGGCCGGAATCAGGTGCGATCGGCCACGCTGCAGCTGAAAGTGCCGGCGGCCCGCTTCGACGACCTCACTGAAGGGCTGAGGCCACTCGGCCGGCTGCAGTTCGTCAACGTCGGTGCAGAGGACGTAAGCGAAGAATTCGTGGATCTCACCGCGCGGGTAGCGAACGCGCGCCGGATGGAAGAGCGGCTGGTGGAAATCCTCAGAACCCGCACTGGGAAACTGCAGGATGTGCTCTCGGTAGAGCGCGAGATTGCCCGGGTACGAGAGGAGATCGAGCGAATGGAGGGCCGGGTGCGTTTTCTCAAGGCCAGCGCCCAGCTCAGCACCCTTTCGGTCAACCTCTACGAGCCGGCTCCTCTGGTGGCAACTCATCCTGGCCGGAACGTGATCGGTGAAGCATTCAAGACCGCCTGGCGGAACTTTGTGGGCGTGTTAGCGGGTGTGATTGCCTCGCTGGGGTTCGTGGTGCCCGTTCTGGTATTGGGCTGGGGGGCGGTAATTGTAGCGAAGCGGTACCGGCGAAAGATCGCATGAACTGTTCACCGTTCACCGGTTGCGCTTTATTTGGCCGATGCCAGTCGACATTCTCGCCATTGCCGCACACCGGGACGACGTCGAGCTCACCTGTGCCGGCACCCTGCTCAAAGCAGTGGATGCAGGCTATTCGGTTGGTATCCTGGACCTAACCGCGGGAGAGACGGGGACCCGGGGCAGTGCCTCGCTCCGCGCCGAGGAGGCCGAGCGGGCCGCAAAGATTCTCGGGGTTAGGGAGCGGCGCAACGCCGGATTGCCCGACGCGCACCTTCAGAATTCAGATGAGGCTCGGGGGACTATCGTCTCCCATATCAGGCACTTCGCCCCCCGAGTCGTCATCCTCCCTTTCCCAGTTGGGCGCCACCCCGACCACCGGGTGGCCTCCGAGCTGGGCCGTGACGCCAGCTTCCTGGCTGGGCTCGAGCGGTACGATGCTCCAGGCACGGCGCACCGCCCTCACAAGCTGCTGTACGCGCTGTCCTACCGGGAGGACCCGGTGAAGCCCACCTTCGTGGTCGACATCAGCGCGCAGTTCGATCGCAAGCTGGCGGCCGTCAAGTGCTACGCCAGTCAGTTCGACGGCGCCAAGGCCGGCGGCGAAATCTTCCCTACCGGCCAGGACCTCTACTCCCTGGTCGAAACCCAGAATGCCCACTACGGGTCCTTGATTCGCAAGCGCTACGGCGAGCCCTTCTTCACCCATGAGACGATGGAAGTGGAGGACGTCGTGAAGTTGGGCGTCAGAAGCATTTAGGGGGAACCGGGACCCGGAAAACCGCGCTATCTTCCTGTCATGAAGCAGCCCGTCTACCTCGACCATGCCGCCACTACCCCGGTGAGACCGGAGGTGCTGGAGGCCATGATGCCGTACCTGACCGAGCAGTCGTTCGGGAATCCGTCCAGCGCTCACCGGTTCGGACGGGCGGCGCGGGCGGGGGTCGAGCAGGCGCGCCGGCAGATAGCGGAAGCACTGGGGGCCGAGCCCAGCCAGGTGATCTTCACCTCGGGCGGAACTGAAGCCGACAACCTGAGCATCGTTGGCGCCGCCCTGGCGGCAAAAGAGCGTGGCGCGGCGATGTGCGCGGCGGTCTCCGCAATCGAGCACAAGGCCATTCTTGCCGCCGCTCATGCGGTATGTCACCTCGGCGGCCGCGAGGTCATGCTTCCGGTGGATGGGGCCGGAGTGCTGGACCTCGAGGCGCTAGAAGCCGCGCTGGCCGAGTCGCCCTCGGTGATATCGGTCATGTGGGTCAACAACGAGGTTGGAGTGATCCAACCGGTAGCGGAGATCGCGGAGCGCTGCCGGGCGGCCAAGGTCATCTTTCACACCGATGCGGTGCAGGCGATCGGGAAGCTCTCGGTCTGGCTCAAGGATGTGGGCTGCACTCTGCTCACCATCTCCGGCCACAAGATCGGGGCTCCGAAGGGGATCGGGGCTCTCATTGTCCGTGATCGCAAGGCTGTGGAGGCCATCCTCCATGGCGGTGGGCAGCAGTTCGGTATCCGGCCAGGAACCGAGAACGTCGCCGGTGCAGTGGCCCTGGGCCGAGCGACTCACCTCGCGGTCGCCGAACAGTCTTCGGTCGCTGAGCGGCTCTGCGCACTGCGGAATGAGCTGGCAGCGAGACTTCAGGCGGCGGTTCCTGATCTCGTGATCAACGCGGAAGCGAGCGCGCGCGCTCCTCACCTGCTCAGCGTGGCGGTGCAGGGCGCCGACAGCGAGGCCCTGCTCATGCATCTGGACCTGGCTGGTGTAGCGGCATCCAGCGGATCAGCCTGCTCCACGGGAGCCGTCGAGCCATCTCACGTGTTGGTCGCCATGGGTGTTCCGCGGGAGCTGGCGCTGGGCACCATTCGGTTCAGCTTCGGCCGGGAGAGCAGCATGGCGGACGTTGAGCGCGCCGCTGAAGTGTTTCCGTCGGTGGTAGCCAAGGTGCGAAAGCTGGCCGGCGTGCTGGGGCGGACTGCCCAATGAGCCCCCGCGTGCTCGTCGCCATGTCCGGCGGGGTGGACAGCTCGGTGGCGGCCGCCCTGCTGGTCGAGCAGGGATACGATGTCGTGGGCGCCACGATGAAGCTCTTCTGCTACGGCGACGAGGTGCCGGATCGTCCCTGCTGCTCGTTGGATTCGATCAACGATGCCCGAGACGTCGCCGCCGCGCTGGGAATTCCGCACTATGTGCTGAATCTGGAGGACCGGTTCAATCTCCACGTCATTCAGAACTTCGTGAGCGAGTATAGCCGAGGTCGAACTCCGATCCCCTGTGTCCGCTGCAACTCCTTCACCAAGTTCCGGGACCTGTTGGCTCATGCCGACGCGCTGGACTGCGATTACATCGCAACCGGCCACTATGCCGTCGCCGAGCAGGGAGCGCTCTACCGGGCGAGCGACCGAAACAAGGACCAGAGCTATTTCCTCTGGGGCATAGACCGAGCGGTGGTCGCGCGCATGCTGACACCGGTAGGCGAACTCAGCAAGCCTGAGACCCGGGCCTATGCCCGGCGCCTGGGACTCACGACTGCCGAAAAGCAGGAATCGGTCGAGATCTGCTTCGTCCCCAACGACGACTATGTGTCCGTCCTGGAGCGCCATCTCCCCCCGGACGCACCGGCGCTGGTGCCGGGTCCGCTGGTTACCACCGGTGGAGAAGTGATCGGAGAGCACCTCGGCTATGCCAGGTACACGATTGGACAGCGAAAGGGACTCCCCGGTGGAGGGGGCAGAGCGCGCTACGTAGTGGCTATCCACCCGGACCGCCGCGAGGTTGTGGTAGGAGGAGTGGAAGACCTGGCCGGTTACCGGGTGGAGCTGGAAGAATTCAACTGGCTAGCCGACCCTCTGGAGCCAGGCGAGCAGTGTGAGGTGCAAATTCGCCATCGAGCCCGCGGAGCGCCGGCGACCGTGCTGGAACGCGGGGCCGATCGGCTCACCTTGGCACTCGATGTCCCGGTCCGCGCGATCACCCCGGGCCAGTCGGGAGCGCTCTATGGCTCCGGCGACCGGCTGCTGGGTGGCGGCGTGATCGCCTGAGCGGCCGTGCGCTCCCTGCTGCTGCACTGGATCCTGAACGCCGCTGCGCTCTGGGTCGCCGCGGCCCTGATCCCGGGCCTCGACTTCACCGGCGGACTCGGCCGTCTGCTGCTGGTGGCAGCGGTGTTTGGTGTAGTCAACAGCACCATCCGTCCGCTCCTCACCATACTCACTTGCCCGCTCATCGTGGTGACGCTGGGGTTGTTCACTCTGGTCATCAACGCGCTCATGCTTCTGCTGACGGGGTGGTTGTCGGAAAGCTGGAATCTGGGCTTCAGCGTGAGTGGGTTCTGGTCGGCGTTCTTTGGAGGGCTGGTCGTGGGGTTGGTGAGTGTGATCCTCTCCCTGGCTCTGTCGCCGAAGGAGCCGCAGGTCCCGGGTCGCGAGTCACGGCCCCCGCACCAGTTCTAATGGTGACTGCCGACCGGTGACTGGGGACTAGTATTTCAGCCCAGCCGAGTCGGCGAACTTTTTCATCAGCTCCTGCTGTTCCGGGCTGAGCTGGTCCGGAACCGTGACCTGGACTCCCACCAGCTGATCTCCCCGCCGCCCGTTCTTTTCCAGGCCCTGACCCTTGATGCGGAAGCGCCGCCCCGGCTGGGTGCCGGGAGGTATGCGGAGCAGCACTTTCTTCCCGTCTAGAGTCCGTACCCGAAGCCTGGTGCCTAGTGCCGCCTGAACGACGTTGATGGGTACATCCGCCACGATATCGAGTCCCTCGCGGCGGAAGAACCGGTCGGGCTGAACCTGGAAGGTGATTACCAGATCCCCGGCAGGAGTCCCCTGCCCGTTCCCCTGCCCCTGGCCTCGCAGCAAAACACGGTCTCCTGTTTCGGTAGCTGGTGGCACCGTAATGGTGACCCGGCGCTCGGTCCGGATCTCGCCCGCGCCTCTGCAGGTCGGACAGGGTTGGGAGGGGATCCTGCCTCGACCGCGGCACTGGGGACATGGCCGGTTGACCGCGAAATTCCCCTGCCCGAAGGAGATGGTACCCCGGCCGTTGCACTCCGGGCAGGTTGTCCAGGTGGCTCCGGGAGCGCCTCCGCTGCCGCTGCAGGTAGGGCAGGTCTCGGTGATTGGAAGGGTGACCGGCACCTTCCCGCCGAGCATGGCGACGCGGAAGGGAACCTCGACGACCGCCTCCAGGGTGTCGCCCCGCGCCTCCTCCCGGCGGCCTCCCCGGCCGAAGATGGAGGAAAAGATGTCTCCCAGTCCGCCGAGATCACCAAACTCGAAGCTCTGGCCGGCATCGCCGACGCCGGGACCACCCCCGCCGCGAGCGGCTCCCGCGCCTTGCGGCCGACGCGGCATTTCATCGAACGCCCCGTAGCGCCGCATCTGGTCGTACTGTTTTCGCTTCCCGGCATCCGACAAGGTGCTGTGCGCCTCCGAGACCTCCTTGAAGCGCTCAGCAGCCTTGGGGTTGTTGGGATTGGCATCCGGGTGATACTGCTTGGCCAGCCGGCGGTAGGCCTTTTTTATGTCCTCTTGGCTGGCCGAATCGGGGACGCCGAGGACCTGATAGAAGTCCTTGGCGGCCACGTCAGTGCTGACCCCGCTGATCAGAGTAGACCTCAACCCGAGCAGGGCGGACCAGGGTCCCCTTGAAGCTATAGCCGGGCTGGAAGGTGGCGCTCACCACCTGGTCGTTATTTCCATCCGGGGCCGGCACAGTGGACACTGCCTCGTGGAGGGTGGGATCGAACGGAGTCCCTACCGGATCGATTCGCTCCACGCCCGCGTCCTGAAGGTCCTTCCACAGCTTGCGGTCGACTGCGCTCAGCCCTTCCCGCAATGCCGGGAGCGGCGTGTTGGGATCGCTAGCCACCAGCCGGTCCAGATCATCGAGCACATCGAGCAACTTGGCCACGAAGCTGGCCTGAGCCCGATCGGCCAGCTCGGCCCGCTCCCGACTACTGCGTTTGCGATAGTTGTCGAATTCGGCTGCTAGCCGGAGATGCCGGTCCCGGAGGTCGGCCAGATCCTTCTGCAGCTTGACATCCGACCCTCCCCTGAAGGACGGCTGGGTGCCCTCGGTCCGGGAGGAAGGTTCGGAGCTCATGTCGGTCGAAGCGATATCATCGGCATCAGCGTTCCGCTCGCCAGCCGGCTCGCTCATCCCGGCCGGTGTATCGATCGGCCCGCTGTCATTGTCGATATCGTTCTTCAGTCCAGTCGGCTTCGGCACTTTTCACACTCACTCTCTGCAGGTCAGTCAAAGATAATAGGAAGCTCGCCGAGCACCCCCGGCAACGGGGCGTCCGAAAGTGCCAAGGCGAACGCGCCGAAAGTTGCACCCGTTTCCCCCTTACTATGTGGGCTTTACGGTTCGGCAGCGAGCCCCTTCAGGGCTCGGTAGAGCAGGAGTAAACTGGCCTGCGCGGCGCGGGCCCGCACTTCATGACGGCTCCCCGGGAAAACACTGCGCCGGCTGCGGACCACCCCATCCAGGGCGCAGGCGAGCCAGATGGTACCCACCGGTTTCTCCTCACTACCTCCTCCCGGCCCGGCAATGCCGGTAACTGCGACTGCAGCCCGGACGGCGAACCGCTTCGCGGCACTCTCGGCCATCGCTCGAGCGACCGGCTCGCTGACCGCCCCATGCTCGGTGAGCATCGAGTCCGGTACTCCCAGCAGGTCGCGCTTGAGAGCATTGTCGTAGGCGATGACCCCGCCCAGGAACACGTCCGAGCTTCCCGGAATCTCGGTGAGGCGAGTGCCCACCAGCCCCCCGGTACACGATTCGGCCACCGCCAGCCGGACGCCCTGATCTCGCGCGGCCTGGAGGACCAGTGCGGCGAGATCGCTGTCGCCTTCGCCATAAACGTGTTGCCCAGCCCGGCTGCGGATCAGGTCGGCCGCCTGGCGCAGGCGCCGGTCTGCCTCGCCCGCGGACATGTCCCAGGCACTCAGCCGAAGGTCTACCCCTTCGAGCCCGGGGAGATAGGCCAGGGTCAGCGGTGTTATCTCCGGTTCGATCTGACCCAGCCGCTCCGCCAGGGCTGATTCGGGGATCCCGCTGGTACGCAACTGCAGCGACCTGATGACCGTTCCATTCGCCGCCGCCGCGAGCCGCGACACGACTTCGTGCTCCAGCAGCATGCGCATCTCCGAGGGAACGCCGGGCAGCATGATGGTGAGTCCGGGAGATCCCTGGAGCCACAGTCCGGGCGCGGTACCCCAGCGGTTTCGCAGCACGATTGCCCCCCGCGGTACCTCAGCCTGACTGCGGTTGCTCTCGGCGGGTTTGCGCCCCAGTCGGGCGAACCGCTCCACCAATGAGATCCAGATGCTCTCATCGAAGATCAGGGGGGTGTCGTACAGCTCCGCCACAACCTTCTTGGTCACATCGTCCCGGGTGGGCCCCAGACCCCCGGTGGTGATGACGGCACCGGTTCGGCCCAGCGCTTCCCGGACCGCATCCGAAATCTCCTGCGGGCGGTCGGCGACCGATGTCCGGCGAATCACCCGGATCCCTTTATCAGCCAGCGCCCGGGCGACCTCGGCACCGTTGGTGTCGACGGTCAGGCCCAGCAGGAGCTCGGTGCCGATGGTGATGACTTCGAGGTTCATGGATGCTTAGTCGCTAGTCAAC
>DASRIN010000471.1:0-5431 GCA_035649975.1 Gemmatimonadales bacterium | reverse complement strand
TGCCCTACGTGGACGGCGAGACCCTCCGCCAGCGCCTCACCCGCGAGGGGCCGCTCCCCGAGGCGGAAGCGGTACGCCTGGTGCGCGAGACCGGCGAAGCGCTCCACTACGCCCACGGGGAAGGGCTGATCCATCGCGACGTGAAGCCCGAGAACGTCCTGCTCTCCCAAGGCCACGCCCTGGTGGCGGACTTCGGCATCGGGCGGGCCGTGGGCGTCGCGGCCGCCGACCAGCTGACCCGGCCGGGGCTGAGCATGGGGACTCCCACCTACATGAGTCCGGAGCAGGCCCAGGGCGAAAGCGGGGTCGATGCCCGGACCGACCAATACAGCCTCGCCTGCGTTCTCTATGAGCTGCTGGCGGGTCAGCCGCCCTTCACCGGGCCCGACGCGCGCGCGGTGTTGTTGCGCCAGGTACTCGATCCGGTGCCACCACTTACCACCCTCCGCGCCGGCGTATCAGGGTCGGTGCGGCGGGCCATCGAGCGGGCACTATCCAAGCTCCCGGCGGACCGGTTTGGGACGGTGCTGGAGTTCCTGGCGGCTCTGGAGGCCCCGGAGGCTCCCGCGGCCGCGCCCAAGAAGGCCATCGTCGTGCTGCCGTTCGCTAACATGAGTCCCGATCCCGACAACGCGTATTTCGCTGACGGCTTGATGGAGGAGGTGATCGCCGACCTCTCCCGGGTCCAGGCGCTCACCGTGATCTCGCGGACCTCCTCGGTCAAGCTCAAAGAGACGGATTGGGACCTCCGGCGCATCGGGCGCGAGCTCAACGTCGGCTACGCGCTGGAGGGCGGCGTGCGCCGAGCCGGGTCCACCCTCCGGATCACGGCCCAGTTGATCGACCTCGAGACCGATGCCCACCTGTGGGCCGAGAAGTACTCCGGCACGGTGGACGACGTGTTCGACCTCCAGGAGCGGCTCTCGCGCCAGATCGTCGAGGCGCTGCGGATCACGCTGACGCCGCCGGAGGAACGCGAGATCGCGGCCCGGCCGATCGGGGACATCCGCGCGTTCGAGTACTACCAGCGCGCCCGGCAGGAGTACTACCGGTATACCACCGAGGGAATGGCGGCGGCACGAGCGCTGGCGGAGCATGGGCTCGCCGCGGTAGGCCCCAATGAGGCGCTGTACGGGATGCTGGGGACGGTGTACGCCTGGTCGCCGATAGTTCTGCTCGGCGGCGATGAGGAGACCATGCTGCAGGAGGCGGAGGCCTGTGCGCGCCGCGCCTTCGACCTGAACCCGAACTCGGCCCAGGGCCTCTCGATCATGGGCCAGGTGTCCTACCGCCGGGGCCAGGCCGGGGAATCTGTTCGGCTGCTCACTTTGGCCTGCACCGCCGACCCCAACAATCCCGACGCGATGCATCAGCTCGGCGGGGCCTATCTACTGGGGGGACGGATCGGCCCGATGCGGGAGGTGCTGGCCCGGTTGGTCGAGCTGGACCCCCTGACGGCCAGCAATCACTGCCTGCTGGGGCTGAGTTACATGCTGGCGGGCGATCCCACTGGGGCACTGCCCTCGCACCGGCGGGCGGTCGAGTTGGATCCGCGGAGCACCATCTGCCGAGTGTGCGACGCGGTGGCGCTGGTGGCCGCGGGGCGCGACGACGAGGCGGCAAGCCAGTTCGAGTGGCTGGAGCGCCAGCCTTCGGACGATCACTTGGCGCCGGTCGCGGTGCGCCTCCGGCGCGGCCTGGCCGGCGACCGGGAGGGGGTGCTGTCGCCTCCGAGCGCGGCGGAGCGCGCGATGGCGGAATCGGACGAATACTGGTCGTACCTGATGGCCGGGGCGTACGCGCTGGTTGGTGAGGCGGACCAGGCGCTGAGCTGGCTGGAGCATGCGGTCACGGTTCGCGGCTGGGTGGACTACGTGTACTTCACCCGACACGATCGTTTTCTCGAGAGTCTGAGGGCGACTCCGCGCTTTCAGGAGCTGATGGCCTCAGCGCAGGAGCGGTACGCCCGGTTTACCGACGACGGCGCCCCTGCGCCAACCCAGGTAGTAGTAAAGGATCAGGCCACACGCCACTCGGCTAGCGAAGCATAAGCCTGCCCCCGGCCCTGGTCGGGATTGATCGTCAGCTCCAGAGCGGTCACCATACGGAGATCGACGTTGAGATCCTCCAGCTCCGTGGTCGACCCCTCAGGGCTGAAGGTATACTGCTGCCGCATCAGCTCCCGGAATGAGCGTCCGCCGTCCTGCGACCAGCGCAGCGCAAACTCCTGCGTGCGGCTGGCGGCTGGCTCCTCGAATCGAAGCAGGATCCGCTTGAGTCGCTGCGGTTGGCGGAACAGAAGCCGGATACTCTGCACCCCCGGTTCGGCGGCCCGCCATCCAAAGCCGGGTTTTGACTGGAGCGCGCCCTCAACCGGACGGCTCGCGTCCTCCGACGTGAGCTCCACCTGCGCCGTATCTTCCAGGTCTAGCCAAGTATCCGCTTCAGGCTCTGCGTGGAGTTCCGGAGCCTCGACCACTCGTTTCTGCATACCGAACACTCCTACATAGGGCTTTCTGTCGAGAGCGGTGGACCTTCATCGCTCCCGCGGACTTCCACGAAATGACTGGAGAGGGATCGGTCCACCCGCAGCTCGATGGCGGACCGCGCCGCTCTGCTCCGGAATCCACTCTGTTCCCGGGCCGAGAGGCTATCCCACCACGGCCGGCTCACCACGATAATCGACGCACCGCTCAGAGCCTGAGACTCCACCTCGCTCAGGGCCTGGGTCAGGGAATCACGACGAACAATCATGATCACCCGATCAGAGCGTCGGTGCGGCCAGATTGCCGCAGGCGACGGTCACCGCATCGTTAGCCGCCGAGGCCTTAACTACTACGAAGTAATTGCCGCTGGTCGGAGTCTCGACTGGAAGATTGGTTGTCACGGTCGCACGGCCATCGCCACCCACATGGGCGGCCGGATACTCAGCTGCAGAGCCAACCACACCATCATCGGAGCCGCACTGGCCTCGGTGGAGCTGCCAGGGATGCAGGCCGCCCGGAGTGGCGTTGGCCAGCTCGAGCGCTACCATGGTGTTGCCGTCCTTCGACGCCGGCGCCATCGACGCCGAGCCGTTCATCTGGACCACGCCCGCGAGGTCAGCCGGAGACGCCAGGTTGGCATGCCAGCGGGAGTTCAGGTGCGTGTCCTCGGTGCTCACCTCAACGGCCTGGTTGCTGCGGAACGGATTACAGGACGCCAGAGCGAACGCAGAGACGGCGAGTACGAAAAGTCGCGAATGGTGCATGGGAGCCCTCCAGGGGCGGTGCGGCAAAAGCCTGGTTCGGCGGGAAGCGCGGCCGGGAGAGCTCTGCGCTATTGACCAAGCGTATAATAGATAGTAGTATGTATTGGACAGAAGGTCAATAGCAACTGCAAAGGGAGAATACCCATGCCTGGTCGAAAGGCAGCGGAAGCCGAACGGCAGGAGCAAATCCTGAAAGCCGCCTACGACGTGGCGGTTCGCCGGGGAATCGACGGTCTTACCGTCCGGGCCGTTGCGGCCCGGGCGCGGCTCAGTCATGGTCTGGTGCTCTTCCACTTCAAGCGGAAGGACCAGTTGGGTTTGGCCCTGCTCGATCGGGTACTGGCGGCAACCCTCTTCCTCAGCGTGCCGGAGCAGGTCAGCTCCATTCCGGATCCCCGGGAGCGCCTTCTGGCGCTGTGCCAGCATGAGATCCGCAGGTTGTCGGAGGAACCTCGCCAGACCCGACTGCTCTTGGAGTACTGGGCTCGTGGGGCGCACAATGCCATGATCAGGGCCAAGATCAGCGCGGGGCTGGAGAGCTACCGAGCGGCGTTCCGGGAGACTGCTGAGGAGGCGTTGCGTCGGGGTGGCCCCCGCGCCAAGAGCCCTCCCGCCGGAGTAGCAGCTGTGACCGTGAGCTTGATCATCGGCTGTCCGGTGCAGGCCATGATCGATCCCGAGAACTTCGACCTCGGGGAGTATTTCAAGGTTGTGCAAGGGATCCTGGGCCAGCCCGCGTTGGCGGCCTAGCCGGATGCCCAGCTGTCCCGATGATCGCTACCCCATGATCCCGGTGCGGGAGACCGCCGCAGGCCAGATCCGATGGGGCTGCAGCAATCCCTGGCACCCCCGGGATCCGGGTCCCTGTCCCAACTGTGGCTATCCCGGCCGGCATCGCACCGTTTCAATGAGCCTCCAATCGATGGCGCGCTGTCCCAAGTGTCGGCACCAGTGGCTGCCGGCTGTGAACTGATGACCAACCGCCGAGCCCGTACTCTCCCGCACGGTCCACGCTCCTGCGAGCTTGCTGTTGCCGCCGCTCAGAGGGTATCTTGCTTCAAGATTGAAGGCGCCTCGGTGCCAAAATGTCAGACGAATAACCCACGGGCTGGCTTCAATGCTGGCCCGTTTTTTCTTGGCTGTCGTTCCTGGCGCAGTAGCGCCGCGCAGCCGTACCCGCGTGGAGGTGGAATCCACGCAACCGTAGTCGGTCGTGCGGCAGGTCCACACTCCGATTACCTCAGTATCAAGGAGTAGGACATGACACGCACTAATGGCACGGTCAAATGGTTTGATGACGCGAAGGGCTTTGGCTTCATCACGCCCACGGACGGTCAGAAGGACTGCTTCGTGCACCATTCGGCCATTCAGGCCCAGGGCTTCAAGAGCCTGGCCGAGGGTGACCAGGTCGAGTTCGACGTTGTGCAGGGCCAGAAGGGTCCCGCGGCGGAGAACGTCGTGAAGGTCACGAAGTAAGCCTTCGCAGGATTCGGGTGACGGCCGGCTCCCCAGGAGCCGGCCGTTGCTTTTTCAGGAGGACCCGCCCGCATCACGGAGTCGGCTGACCGATGCCCAGAAGATTGCCCTCGCTGTCCTTGAACCAGGCACCGTATTCTCCGGTGCCCTTGCTCGGATAGTTGCCGTTGATCGAAGCAATGCCGCTGTGGGTCTTCAGGCCGGGGAGGTCGTACTCCTCAAAGACTACCCCGCGCGATCGGAGCGCCGCCATGGTGGCTACGAGGTCAGTAACCTCCCAACCCATCTGAGTGTGAGTTCCGGCGGCGGTGCCCGCGGATTGGAAAAGCGCAAAGAATCCGCTTCCGCAGCGGTACAGCAGGCCTCCTGGCCGTTCCTCGACGGGCTCTAACCCCAGCTTTTCCGCGTAGAACCTTCGGGCTCGATCCAAGTCCTGTGCCGGCAGCCTTGTCGCGACCTGACTCTGGGCCAGCACATCTCTCCTGGCAAGGATCTCACCCAAGATACGCCCTCCTGGCGGCTGGTCGGTCGACCTGCCAGATCCCGCGGAGCTCCTCGGTCGTCGTCATTAGCGCATCGCCAGTGAACTGGAGGGATGCGATCGATCGCGCGGCCGCCTCCGGGTGGCCGGCGCCGCAGGCGTCGGTGACTACGATGGGGATGTAGCCCAGATCCGCGCCGTGCCGCACGGTGGGCTCGATCCCG
>DASRIN010000470.1:0-4930 GCA_035649975.1 Gemmatimonadales bacterium | reverse complement strand
TGCGGCTCTTCCCGCGCGGGCGCCCGCGAGGTGTTCGCGGGGCGGCCGGCGGTCTGGGACGGCTTGACGGAGCGGGGTCAAGAGCATTGGAGACTGCGGTTTCTTCGGCATACACCGAAGCGACGTAAGCCTTGGCACTATCCTCGTCAGCCAGCTTCATCGGAGCTGCTGCCTTGGCTACCGGCCTGATCCCGGCACGAGCATGCGTCTTGGCAACCAGATCAGCCAGCGCGAGCAGTTGCCGCTGAAGATCGGAGAGAGGCTGGGCGCGTGCGGCTCGGGCAGCGCCTGCACGGGCGCGGGCGCGCGGGGGACGCTCGAGCATTAAAGGGGTATCCGCTCGAGGAGCCGACAGGGTTAACAGTCCTTCCAGCGTGTTTGCGTTGGCATCTCGTTGGGTGAGAGGCGCCGCAATGCCAAAGCACTTCCGTACCGTCGCGATGATCGAGGTATGGTCGTATTCGGTATGGTCGATGGTTCCCTTGGCAATGAATGGAGAGACGACGACGGCCGGGACCCGGACTCCGAACCGGTCAAAGTCGAATGGTGGCGACAGGGATCGCTTTCCGTCGGGTGGAGTGGCCCTGCCTGGGGTGACGTGATCGAAGAGCCCACCGTGTTCATCCCAGACAATGACAAGCAGCGACTGCTCCCAGTACGACGAGGCCCTGAGCGCTTCGTAGACATCCGCAATCAGGCGCTCCCCAACAGCCACGTCGTGCGGGGGGTGCTGATCGTTGGCGTTCCCTCCGAAGTAATCCGGCTCGATGAAGGAGTAGTCGGCCAGCTTGCCGGTGCGAAGATGCGACCAGAGCGCATTCATCTGATGAAAGATGCCGGAGAACAGGAGCTGTTTGAGGAGCAGCGACTGCGCGATGTCTCCGGCATAAATCCGTGCCTTCCGCCCCTGCCCTCGGAGCGCTGCCTGGATGGTCGGCATACCGTACAGCTTCTTCTTGTGTCCCACCCTGCCTTCGGAGCTCCCGGTATGGGCGAATAGCCGGTTGGGCCAGGTGGGTCCCGGCACGGAGGAGAACCAGTGATCGCAAATAGCGAACTCCCGGGCCAGGGTGCTCAGGACCGGCAGAGCTTGAGGCGCGAAGCACTTCATCACATTGGGCGCCAGGGCAGGAGTGGAATTCTTCTGAGCGGCATAATCGGCGACGAAACCGCGATTGGTGGGAACTCCAGGGGTCGGACCCGTGGCGGGGGCATAGACCTGAAGTCGAATGTCATCGAACTCGTGCCCCGGATCTACCTGGATCTCGCGACCCGAGCCTGGACTCCGGCTGAAGTCACCCGAGTACCTGGCATCATTCGAGACTTGCATCGTCCGGCTGGCTGGATTCGCCGGGTCAACCGGATTTGACTCGCTTCCGGTGAGCCCCTCCAGGTCCGGTTTCTCCTGTTTGAGATAGCCCAGCATGTGATCGAAGGACCGGTTTTCCAGCATCAGGACCACGATGTGCTTGACCCTTTGAAGACCGTTGGGCATATGAAGCTCCGCTACTCATCATCCGATCCAACGCATGCGTGATCACATCGCTTGACAGCCAGCAAAAAACCGCCGACTCACCTTAGTGAGAGTGCGGCGGTCGAGACTCTGCGGGGTGAATCGATTGTCATACTGGGGTCCGGTTTTGGACCAGTCAAGCATGATGGCAAGGAACGTCAACTCATTGAGTGACGACAGCGGATCAACCTTTAGTCAGACTGCGACATGGTTCCCTGTAGTGCCCTGTCGCGTGTCTTCCTCAAACCGCTGGAATGCGACATTCGGGATGCCCGCAGCCTGCTGCGCGCCTCGGTCGCTACGAGAAGCGGGCTTCCTCGCCCGAGATTCGCGACTCCCGGCGGTGGTTCAAGGCGGCCGAGGGCTCGCGACGACCGCGGCTCTGGTCGCGGCCCGGTCGAGTAACCGTCCCGCCTGGAGCACCGCCCGGATCCGCCGGGTGTTGCGGATGTCAGCCACGGGGTCGCCCTCCAGCAGCACGAGGTCGGCCCATTCCCCTATCGCGATGGTGCCCAACTCCCGTTCGGCGCCGATGATGCGGGCAGCGCCGCCGGTGGCCGCGTGGAGTGCCTCCAGTGGCGAAAGCCCGGCGGACACCATTTCCTCCAGCTCGAGATGGACCCCGGTCGGGATCTGCCAGACGTCGCTGCCGGTCCCGATCGTCACGCCGGCCCGGACCAGCTTCGCAGTAGTTTGCCTCGCGGAGGCCGCATACTGTTCGTACCTCCGGCGCCAAGTGGAATCGAGCGACACCATCCAGGCGAAGTCGCTCCGCGGGGACAGGAACGGCGCGAGGTCCTTGTCCGCCTCGAGCGCGTCGGGATGCCGGTTCAGCCGCACCGCGAGCGTCGCGAGCACGATGGTGGGCACCACACCGATCCCCGCAGCCCGGTAGAGCTGGACCAGGTCGTCGTAGATTGGGCCGTCGCCTCGTGGCCCACAGAATCCGGCATGTTCCTTGGCATCCATACCGGCGGCCACCAGTGGCAGAGGGTGGGCGCAGTGGCCGGTGACCCGCATGCCCCGCCGGTGCGCCTCGGAGATGAACCGCGCGTTGATGTCCCACCGGCGAAAGGTGCGGGTCTTGATGTGGTCCGAACCGAACGCCTCGGCGAGGGCTACTGCCCGTTGCACATGCGCCGGGTCCACCTCCGGCTCCACCCCCTGCCCGTCCTCCAGGTCGTACGCCCAGTCGGTATAGAACTGAATGCCGCCGTAGTCCACCCGGGGCCCCACGAGCTTGCCGGCGGCGACTGCATCGCTGGAAGCAACCAGGGGACCGATCGGTGATCCCTGGTCCCGAATCGTGGTCACGCCGAAGTAGGGGTATCCCGGCATCAAGTCCGGCCGGTACTCGTGCGCGTGCAGGTCCATGAGCCCAGGGATGAGAAAGCCTCCGCCACCGTCCACCACCCGCGCATCTCCCGATTGGATCGTTCCTCCAGCCTCGATGCGAGAGATCCTGCCGCGCTCGACCAGCAGGTCACGGGTCGGCGTGGCCGGCGCGCCGCTGCCATCGATGATGTGCACGTTCCGGATCAGCACCGGCGGTGCCATCGGCGGTGTGTAGGAGAGAGGCCAGCCGAGGCGACGCTGCTGTCCATCGGGTGAGCGCAAGCGCAGACCGCCGTCCGAGATGAAGAGGACCGTGCCGTCGCGCGCGGATGCGAGATACATCGCCGGGTCGTCGCCCAGTGGCTCGGCGGGCGCGAGCTGGCCGGCATCAGTGAACCGCGCCCGCCAGAGTTTGGCGTGGCGGAGGAAGATGAGGGAGCCGGCGACCCACTGGGGAAAGAGTGGTGAGTCGGGGATTCCGCGGATACCTAGTCGTTTACCGGAGAGGAGGACGATCGCCGCCTTGGAGGGTTGGCCCGGCGAGAATCCGCCGGTTATGTAGAGCACGCCATCGGAGGACGGGCTCCACGCGACGTCCGGGCCCGATTCGGCTGCCAGCGCGCGGGTCCGCGAGAGATCGGAGACCTCGCGCGCCTGGCCATCCATGATCCGGAGAACCGTGCTGTCCTCGCTCGGCTGGTGCAGGAACGCGAGGTGCTTCCCGTCGGGCGAGTACATCGGATGATCCTCTCGTCCGGGGAGGGCCGTGATTCTGCTGCTGGTACCGGTAGCCATGTCGGTTGCGTAGAGGTCCTCCTCGAACCACCGCCCAGCCGACCAGGCGAGCGTGCTGCCGTCGGGCGACCACGTCAGGTGATGGGCGTCGAGCGGCACGTCGGCGACGGCGCGCGGCTTGCCACTTACCGGCATGACCCAGAGTCGGCCCAGCGCGAGCATCCCTACGCTGCCGGCGTCGGGCGACAAGGCGAGGCCCATGAAGGCGCGGACATGCTGGGGGGTTCCAGGCTCGGGGAAGCGGGCCGGCGGGAGCTCTCGCCGTGGGCGCTGAAAGGAGAGCTCGGCGGTGAAGCGGATCTCGACCGGCGAGCCTCCGGCGGCCGGAACCTTCCACAGGCGGCCGTCGGAGCCATAGACCAACCAACCGCCGTCGCGGGTCCACCGCGCCCGCGTGGGCGTCACGTCGGCCTGTCGAGTGATCTGCTTCGGCGCGGCACGGGGTGAGTCCACCGCCATCACCCAGAGCTGCGTTCGAGCCGCTGAATCGTGCGAAAAGAAAGCGAGCCGCCGCCCATTCGGAGCGAACGCCGGCGCGAAGGCCTGGGTAGATGGAGTGGTCAGCGGTGTGGCGCGACCGGTGGCGCGCTCGACCAGCCAGAGCCGGCCGCCTCTGTCGCCCCGCGCTGACTCGGCGACCACGGCGAGGCGGCGACCATCGGGAGCCCATGCTGGATCGCGGAGATCGGGGCCGACGCTGGCTGCGACCGGCAGCTCGTGCGCATCCCCGCCGCCGGCGTCGATCCAGGCGAGTCGGCTCCTCCACTGGGTCGAAGCGCTGTCCGGCGGCACCATCCGGGTGAACGCGATCGTCTTTCCGTCGGGCGACCACGCGGCCTGACCGTCGAAGCCGTCGGGATTCTCCAGTTGGGTGAGTTGCTGGGGAGCGGCTGCGCCTCGCTCGAGCAGCCAGAGCCCGGTGCGGCCCCGGCGCTCGGCCCGGAAGACGATGCGGCGGCCGTCCGGTGACCACGACGGGTCAAAGTCCTCCGCGGTGTCTCGCACGGCATCGGTCAGCGGCCGAGCCGCACCACCGCCACTCGGCAGTTCCCAAAGTTGTCCCAGCAGGTCGAACACGATGGACTGCCCGTCGGGCGAGAGATCAATGCCCAGGGTGGTGCCCTCGTTGGTTCGGATGCTGATGGTCTCGGTGGGGACCGACCGGCCGCAGGCGGCGCTGAGGCTAACGAGCACGGCGGGCAGGATCGCTCTGCTGGGCGAGGGCATGGACCCGTCCGGTCGCTGTTCGGGAGCTTCAACTTACCTGAGGGTCGCTGGGATCGCTAA
>DASRIN010000469.1:0-4056 GCA_035649975.1 Gemmatimonadales bacterium | reverse complement strand
CGAGTGGACGGCGAGCCCCTCATTGTCCACTGGCGCAGGATCGAGGACCGCTGGGTCCCCCATACCGCGGTCCGGCTGTGGTGGCGGGAGGGCAAGGTGGTTCGCATCCGTGACTATGTCCACATGGAATACTTGCTTCGCTATTCTCGGACCGAAGCACCCGAGCTGGCCTAGTCCAATGCCGCACTACCCGCGGCCATCCGGGGTCGCCACGGCCCAAGCATTTCGCTGATCGTGCGACAATTACTCTCGGCTCAGGCCGCTCCGGGCCTCGTCTACGTAGGGTTGGAGCTCGGGGTCGGCTCGACGCCAGACATCGGACACGAATCGGTAGGTCTGCTTCGCTTTCTCCTGATCGCCCAGATTTTCAGCAATGCGGCCCCGCTCCAGGACCCCAGCACATCTGCTCGATGCGCCCGCGCTCGTTAGGAAACTCGGCGGACAGCACTTCAGCGAAGACTCCCCCTCGGCACGGTATTCACCCTATTCGTGGTGCCGGTGTTCTACTCGCTGATCGCGTCGCGGCACCAGGCGAGCCCAGGGGTCGAGGAGGAGTCCCAACCTCGTCGCGAGGTATGGCCGCATCCGGAGGAAGCTCTCGTCTGAGGCACCTTCGCCCAGAACCAACACCCCAGCACCCCGCTTGATCCGAGTCGCTGCCGCCTCCGGGCACCTCAGCGTCATTCCGTAATCCCTCCTACACTCGGTTGGTAGGCTGCCGGAATCGTGAATGGTCGATCAGTCGCAGGGAGTTTGATCCGCTGCCGTAATGGTGAAGGGTTGCTCAACTCCCCCCACAGGCGTCGGGATGTTGAACCGCGTGACCACTAACACGGCGGGTGTAGAGCTCACCAGCACCAGCCGGTGAACCTCATTGGCAATCTCGATATAGGCATCTCCGGGGACGAACAGCGGACTCAGCGTGCAGCCATCCTTCTCGTTAACCCGCTCGATTCTGACTTCCCCTTCAATGACGCCAACAAAGCTGGGTCCGGGGTGCGTGTGCCATACTGTCGTAGCCGGGAATACGCTCCTCTGCATCACGATTTGTTTACTGGCCGTGGAGTGAATCATAAAGTCGGGCAGCTGGTGGATCTGGTACGGATCAAGCGTGGCGCGGAACGTGAAGAACTCGGGCAGGGCAAGCGTACCGACATCTGCTGTCCCGTCGTGGCTGCCGTGGGCGCCCGGCGCAACGGGCGCCTCCTCTGAACACGCGAAAAATGCCCCTGCGGCCAGGGCTGCGATCATTAGCCTTTCAAGGTTTCGGCGTGACATAGTAACCCCCTCAAGTAGCGTGTTTCGAGAATCGATCTGTGATGGAACCGCCGCTCGCCTGAGCGAGGACTGGCTGCGAGGCTGCGGCAAGACATAAGTGACCTCCTGAGTTGAAGGCCCTGGAAAGGCCGGTAGCTTTGCAAGCCTACCCCCCGCGTGTTACCCTGGTGTCGGTCCCCGTTACTGCGGCAAGCGACGCATCGATATGCTTCGTTTTCATACGCTTGGGTCGTTCGAGCTGCTCGAAGGGCAGCCGCCGGCCGTGCGGCTGATCCCGACCCAGCCCAAGCGTCTCGCCCTGCTGGCCTACCTCGCGCTGGCCCATCCGCGGGGATTCCACCGGCGGGACATCGTCCTGGCCCTTTTCTGGCCGGAGCTGAGTGGGGAAGAAGCCCGTCGGGCGCTCCGCCAGGCGCTGCACCACCTGCGCCGGATGGTCGGAGAGGGAGCGATCGAGACCCGGGCGGACGACCAAGTGCGCTTCCGGGAGGGCTTCCTCTGGTGTGACGCGCTGGCCTTCGAGGCGGCGGTAGCGGAGGGCCGGCCCGACGAGGCGCTGACGCTCTACCGGAACGGCTTCCTCGCCGGGGTACACCTCCCCGAGGTGAGCGTAGAGCTGGAGGAGTGGATCGAGCAGACCCGGGCGCGGCTGCATCAGGCCGCCGGCCAGGCGGCCGCGGTGCTGTCCCGCCGGGCCGAGGCGGCCGGGGACGTCCAGGGTGCGGTGGCGGCGGCTCGCATCGGCTGCGACCTTCAGCCCGACGACGAGGCCAGCGCCCGCCGCCTCATGCAGCTCCTCGCCACCTGTGGCGATCGGGCCCAGGCGCTACACGTCTACGAGCGGCTCGCCCGCCAGCTGGAATCTGAGTACCAGACCGCCCCCTCCGCGGAGACCGCCGCACTGGCCCGATCGCTCCGGGAGGTGCGGCCGGACGACCGGACGCCGGCTTCCGCGGCCGCACCCGAGCCGGCCGCCGTCGACGTCTCCCCTGCGCCGCGCGCCCGTTGGCGCGTCCCTGCCGTTCTGCTCTTCGTCGTTGGCGTAGTCGGGACATTCCTCTTCACGGCAAGGCGCTCTGGCGAGCCTGCCGCCGGGAGCGGGATCCCCGTCGCCAGCTCCGAGAGCCTGAGCGGCGCCAGGCCGACCGGGAATCCTCAGGCCCACACGCTGTACCTGAAGGGCCGGTACTTCTGGAACAAGCGCACGCACGAGGACATCCAGACCGGGCTCGAGTACTTCCAGCAGGCGGTGGACCTGGACCCCGGTTATTCCCCCGCCTGGGTGGGAATAGCCGATACCTGGATCTTTCGGGGCTGGTACAGCCGGCTGGCACCCCGGGAGACCTTCCCCAGGGCCATGCGGGCCGTCGCGGTGGCGTTGGAGTTCGACAGCACGCTGGCGGAGGCGCACGCGTCAGTGGCGCACATCCACCTCGAGTTCGACCACAACTGGGAGGCGGCCGAGCGGGAGTACCGTCGGGCCATCGAGCTGAACCCCGAGTACCCCATCGCGCACCACTGGTACGGCGGGTTCCTGTCGGCGATGGGCCGGCACCAGGAAGCGCTGCAGCAGGCGGAGATCGCCCGAACCCTTGATCCACTCTCGCTCATCATCCAGACCTGGATTGGCTTACGGTATTACTTCGCGGGTCATTATGAGGCCGCTATCGCGGAGTACCAAAAGGCCCTGGAACTGGACCGCGATTTCGCCCCGGCACATTGGCATCTCGGCTGGGCCTACGCGCAAACCGGCCGCTTCGAGGAGGCGATCGCTGAGGCCCAGCGGGCAGTGGCGCTCGACGGGGGAACCCTGGTCTATCTGGCTTCGCTTGGCCACGCCTACGCTCGAGCAGGGAGGAGGAGGGAAGCGCGCGCGACGCTCGCGCGCCTAGCGCAGGAGTCGAGCAGCCGGCACGTCTCCGCCTATCACGTTGCGGCGATCCATGTCGCGCTGGAGGACACCAGCCGCGCGCTGGACTGGCTCGAACGTGCGTACGAGGAGCAGTCCTCCTGGATGGGTTATGTCGGAGTTGACCCGCGCTTCGAAGCCCTGCGCTCGCACCCCCGCTTCGACAGTCTGCTCACGAAGCTGCGACTGCGTTCTTGACCGGCAGGCCGCCGCACTACAGACCCGCTCTCACGCGTCATCGGCGCTGACGCGGGGACGGCGCTCTGCGACGTGTATCTCGCCACACGTACGTGCGGTCCACGGCCATCGCCGTGGCGCATCTCGGAGATGCAAGGTCGACAGGGAACCAGAATTGATGGTCTTCAGTAAAGGGGGACGGCTAGTACCTGAGTAGTACCTGAACTTGTGGATTTCTGCGTGTCCGGATGGATTAGCATGCGGCGCTCTGAAAATCCGCGTGTCGGGGGGGATAATGCAGCGAAGGGGACCATGACTGCATGGTCCCCTTCGGTGTTTCAGGCCACTCTTTGAACGGCGACAGCTTACTGAACGTAGCCGACCGGATCGAGGACGATCTCGTGGGCGCTGATAGCGAGGCCGTCCACCGCCACCGCGTTCGTGAGCGGCGCAGGCGGCGGGCACGGGTCATTCGGTGAGGACTGCAGCTCGTAGGACTCGCCCTGGGGTGCCACCACGTAGCCCAGGTCCGCCATCGCCCCCGTCGTCATGGGGCTCATCGGGTTGATGAAGTTGGCCGACAGGCCGTTGATGAAGCCGGTCATCAGCTCGTTGAAGAACGTCCCCTCGTCCCAGTGCGAGTTCGCGGTGCCCCCGCCACAGCGCGGAGCTACGCCTTCGATCGGAACCGT
>DASRIN010000468.1:0-4007 GCA_035649975.1 Gemmatimonadales bacterium | reverse complement strand
AAAAGATCGCGGTCGAATTCTCCATGCCGCCAAACCGGGTGCTCGACTCGACGTGCGCCAGACTGGGGTAGGGAAAGGGAGCAATGAGGCTGCTGAAGTATTCCAGGATTTCACCTGCGCGCCGAAAAGGTCGAGTCACCGCATACGCCGAGTCCTGAGGGTAGGTCCACACGGTGAGCGGAACACACTTGGCGGAGCAGGCAGCATCCGGCAGGCGGGAGCGTGCCAACCGGGCGATCCCAACCACCATGGTATAGACTGGGACCGGAGTATCCAGCCGGTAGTGCCAGACTGCGTTGTCGTACGCCAGGGTATCGATCTTTTCCAGCACGCCGTTGGCGATCACCTGCTGCCCCAGCGGAGCCTGCACGTGGAACGCCACGGTGGCCTTGTCGCTGGGGTGGTCCTGGGACGGCAGCCAGAGATGGGCTCGGTCTGGCCAGTTGTCCGCGAAGATGGTGCGGGCCCCGTACTGGTTGGTTCCGACAATGAGCCCGTCTCGCACGTTCCCGCGGTAGCGGACCCGGGTACTCAGGGTGTCGCCAGCCTGCTTCTGGTGGGGGACAGCGACCCATCCTTCGCTTCGGCCGTACATCGTTCGCGCCAGCCGGGTGTTCGGCTTGCCGTCGATCAATACCCGGATGACCCGCATGCTGGAGTCCAGCTGCATCTCGACCACCTCGCTCGAGCGCAGCCGCCACTGGATCTCCACTTCGCCCAGGATGTGATTGCCGGTGTCGCTGGGCACCAGAGTGATGTCGTAGTGCAGTGCGTCGTGGGTGGGGCGGATGGTATCGGCCCGGACAGCGAGCGGGGATGCAGCTGCTGTTTGAAGAAGAAGGAGGGGAAGCATTAGTGAAGAGTAAAGAGTGAAGAGTGAAAAGGAACTACGAGCGCCCCAGATGTTCACTCTTCACTCTTTACTTTTCACCCTCTTGGTCACTTCCCCAGCCGCGCGCGGTAAAACTCGAGGATCCTATCCCAGGCCCGCTTCACCTGGGGGCCGTCGGATCCCTGGCGGCCCGGCTTGAGAAACCCGTGGCCCGTTTCGGGATACACCTCGTAGGTGAAAGTCTTTCCGGCCGCTTCCATCTTGGCGGCCACATCCGGCAGGCTGGCGTTGATCCGCTCGTCGTTTTCCCCGTAGACACCGAGCACCGGTGCCTTGATCTGCTTGATCGCGGCCGAATCGGGAGCGGGCCCATAGGCAACGACCGCGGCCATGAGCCGGGGGTTGTTGGTGGCGTAGCGGAAGCTCTGGCCCCCGCCCCAGCAAAAGCCGATGGTCCCGATGTGATCCTTCTCCACCGCTTGCAGCTTGTTCACGTACTCATAAGTAGCATTGAGATCGGCGGTGATCCGGTCGGGCTCCAGCTCACCGATGAGCTTGCGGCCCTCATCCGAATCCTTGGGCGACCGCCCATGCTTGGAGGAGAGCAGATCCGGCACGATGGCGACAAATCCTTCTTTGGCCAGCCGGTCCGCAACCGTCGGCTCCCAATCGGTGAGGCCGAAGATCTCGTGGATCACGATGACCGCGGGTGCCTTGGTCTTGCGTTCAGGGTATGCCACGTACGCACGGATGTTCTCCTTTCCCTTCTTGATGGTAACCCACTCGCCATGGGTGGTGACCGGGTCCAGCCCTCGTTGGGGTGAGGCATCGAGCTGACGCCACATCACACCCGCTCCGACCAACGCCGCGAGGAACGCGATGATGGCGTAAGCTGCCATGCCTCGAAGATCGAGATCCGTCATGGGGCCTCCCAATACTGAACCTTGTTCACCATCAGCTGCGGCACTCCTACCCGAGAGTCCTTGGGGTTGAAGTCGATGTCGGCAGGCGAGGCGATGCCCGAAGCCACCTTCTTGGTCTCGCCCTTGGCGAGCACGAACAGGCTGGAGTCGGCCCAGCTGGTCACCAGCACTCGGCCATCCGGAAGCAGGACCACTCCATCCATCTGTCCCGGTCCGGTGCCCAGCGAGGTGAGGTCCTTGTCACCTGGCTTCCAGCCATAGATGCCCTTGCCCAGGAACGACACGATGACGAACCGCTTGTTCCTTTCGTCCCAGGCTATCCCATTGGGACCTTCGAGCTTGGGTGAGGTGAGCGCTGCGGTAGCCCCGGCCCGGGTGATGCGGAGAACCTGATCGGGTCCCGGGTGGGAGACCTCACCCTTGGGGCCAAAGATGACGCCGGTGTCAGTCATGTAGACCGCGCCGTCGGGCCCAACCGCCGCTCCGTTCAGAAACTTGACCCGTCCCCGAGCGGTCACGTTGGCAATGGGAGCACCGGTGCGCTTGTTGAACGCCCGGGCGAAATCGATATCCGCAACCCAGAGGGTATCGCCCTTGATGGCCAGACCCTTGGGGGCGTTCAGGGTGACGCCCTTCTTGCCGCCCTCGATGAACTTGAGCTGATACGGCGTGCCGTCAGGCCGGAGCCGGCTGATGTAGCCGTTGTTGTCCTTTGCCGAGGGAAGCCCGTTCACGTTGGACACGAACCAGACGTCTAGATCACGATCATAGCGCACCGACTCGGGACCCTGGAGGTTCCCCGTCTCCCCAACCTTTCGGAACTGTGCGCGAAGATCCTCATACACGGCGGCGGATTCGGCCAGGGCGCGGTCGTCCGAAGCACCGCCGCCACCGCCACCGGGGCCGCGGTTACAAGCGGCCAGGCCGAGGGCCCCCGCGGCAGCCACTGCTATCAGCAAGCGATTGGAATCGAGCATGAGGTGCCTCTCCATCAGGAGGAAAGCGCAAGTATAGGCGGGTAGGCGGGTAGGCGGGTAGGCGGGTAAGTCAGTGGGGCAGCGGGGCAGCGGGGCAGCGGCGCAGCGGGGCCGCAACTTGAATTAGGCCTCGTCGGGGGCGCCGCCGGCCTTGGCCACCTGGTCGGCCCGCACTCTGGCGGCGTCGAAGCGGCGGGCGGCGGCGAGCATGGTATCGATGGTCTCGTCGGGGTCGGGATTGCCGCCCCGCTTGAAACGAAGTGGATTGATCCGGGCGACCACAAACGGACGCAGGTAGGGACTGTCGAAGCCTCGATCCTTGAGCCGCTTCATTGCTTCGGTAACCGCCTGGTCCAGCTCCAGCACCCGGGCCGCCCGTTCCCGGCGGGTCTCGAGCGCCTTAGGCAGTGCCGAACCGAGCCACTTCTCGGCTCGACGGAGCACCGGATGGTAAGCCCCGCCGGCAAACCGTCCATTCTCCTGGTAGCAGAGTCCGATGGTGAGCAGCGCCGGCTCCTCGAACTCGATCTCGAAGTCGCGCTCCGGCCTGCTCTCCGTCTCGGCCAGCAGCTCGGCGAGTCGGATCACCTCCAGTGATCGCTCCCGCAGATTGTGCGCCTTTTCGGTGTTGAGCAGCAGAATCCGGTGGGCCACCTCCATTTCCGGAATGACGATGGCGATTGCGGTCCGGGCGCCGAGTCGCTTGAGCGCGGCCAGCCGATGATTACCGTTCGGGGTCCAGTACTTTCCCTCGTCCGAGCGCACTACCACCATGGGATCGATGTAGCGCCCCAACCGGTCCATCGCATCCGAGAGCCGCTCGACGTGGGGCTTGGACAGGTCCCGCTGGTAGGGAGTCGGCTCCACTTTTTCGATCGGGAGGGCTGCAAAGAGCTGCCAATTCCCGCCGAGGGGATCCTTGTACGGGGCGAGCACCGTGCCACCGTCGGCCTGAATTGCCTCCGCCAACTGGGTCAGGCTGGCCGGCTGGCCGCCGGACGCGATGGCTTCCGGAGCGATACCCCGGGAGCGGGGCTCGGCGGCTGGCTTCTTCCTCCGCCGCGGCTTACCCTCGGCCTTGGGAGTACCGGATTTGGTTGACTTGGCCTCGGCCACTGGGACCTCTTTGGGGTCGGACACGAGTGACACTACTTAACCTTTTTAACCTTTCCCGTGAGCGGGCGGAAGCCCGGCTTCTGGTCCTGACCGTCATTGCAGCAGGGGCAGCGTCGACCGCGAGCGCCCAGCGTCCCTGCGACCCTCCCACAGCCTGGG
>DASRIN010000467.1:0-7396 GCA_035649975.1 Gemmatimonadales bacterium | reverse complement strand
GGTACCAGCCTGCTCGCCGACGTCGATCCCGCCAACGAGATCCCGGAGACCAGCGAGGGCGACAACAGCTTCCCGGCATCGGGCACACCGGCTCCTCTCGGGATCCAGCCGGTGGCGCCGGCAAGGATCCGCCTGGTCCCTATCCTGCAGACCGCGACTGGCCTGGAGGGTAGGGTCGGCAACCCCGAGCAGCTCACCAGCCTGGTCCGCCGGATGTACCCGTTGAGCAGCGTCTTGACCGACACCCGCGCAGTTTTCACCACGACCGGTCCACTCCAGCCCGGCAACACCAACGGCCAGTGGAACCAGATTCTGACCGACTTAGAGGCGCTGCGGGTGGCGGACAACGCCACCGACCGGACCTACTACGGGCTGGTTCGCCTTGATTACGGTGCCGGGATCGTGGGCAACGGGTTCATCCCGGGGCAATCAGCCATTGGTTACGATGATCCGGGCGATGCGAGCCGAGTCATGGCCCACGAGCTGGGCCACAATTGGAACCAGAGTCACACTCCATGCGGCCTAGCCGCGGGCGATTTGAGTGTAGACCCTCGCTACCCGTACCCTTCGGGGAATATCGGTGTGTTCGGGTACGATCCAGGCAGCGGCACAATCAAGGCGCCATCGCTGCCGGACATCATGGGCTACTGCGGCGGTCCCTGGATCAGCGACTACATCTACCAGCGAGTACTGTTCTATCGCCAGCTCAACCCGTTCATCGCCACCACAGGCTTGGCCCAGCCGTCGCTCTTGGTCTGGGGACGGATCGAGAACGGGCGGCCGGTGCTCGAGCCGGCGTTGCAGATCGTCGCTCGACCCCATCTGCCGAAGACGCGGGGTCCCTATTTGCTCGAGGGCACGACGGGAGACGGTAGCCGGCTCTTCTCCTTCTCCTTCGATGCGCCCCAGTCGGCGGACGATCGGCAGAGTAGTCGGCACTTTGCCTTTGCTATTCCGCTCGATGCCGCCGGCTTCGACCGACTCCAAAATGTCCGGTTGTCATCCGGCGCAGCCGTGGCCGCAACGGTTTCCCGCCCGCTGGCCCAGACTCGGAAGGTCGGGCCTGACGACATCGCCGTCCTACCGGATGCTGATGGTGTAAGACTCCGATGGAATGCTGCGGCGCATCCGGTCATCCTGGTCCGCGATCCCGACACCGGCGAAGTGCTCTCCTTCGCTCGGGGCGGAGACGCCCGAGTGCGTACCGGCAAGAGCACGGTAGACCTGAATATGTCGGATGGAGTGCGGAGTCAGCGATTGCGCCGGGCCATCAGCCGCTGATAGGCCGACATCCCGGATGAGCCGGCCGCCGCTCTTTTGTCAGCGGTAACCGGCTCGGACGTTTCCTTGGCGCGGTTGGAGTGCCAGACCCGGCTTCGGCCCTCGGCGATTTCTTCCATCGACCGTCCGGTCGCCACCGAGGTCTGATGCTCTGCCGTGACATCGGAGCCGGGCTCAGCGTGCTCGTCGCGATGCTTGATCAGGAGCCACTGGGCCCGCCCCTTGGGATCGCGGCGGGTTCGGACCAGGACCCACGAGCCACGTAGCCGCTTGCCGTGCAACACGAACTTGAAGTCACCCTTGGCGTGGCCCCGCCGCAGCCCCTCGATCGGATCCAGGTCATCGCTGCCGCCGTAGCCGTAGGTCCCCCGGTCCCAGAGCATCACCGAACCGCCGCCATACTCGCCCTTGGGAATGGTCCCCTCGAACGCATTGTACTCGATCGGGTGATCCTCCACCTGCATCGCCAGCCGCTTCACTGACGGATCGAGGCTGGGCCCCTTCGGGACTGCCCAGCTCTTCATGACCCCGTCGAGCTCCAGGCGGAGATCGTAGTGAAGATGACTGGCCGCGTGCTTCTGAATCACGAACGCCAGCTTCTTGCCAGTGCGGGCCTTGCCGCCCGCAGGCTCTTCCGTCCTGGTGAAGTCGCGCTTCCGCCGATACTCGGCCAGCTGGGGCTCGGCAGCCGCGGCGGCCTTCGGTGTTGCCGAGCCCCTCTTCGTGCTCCGCTTCGGAGTCCGAACTGATTTCTTGGGCATTCGCTATAATCGTTTATCGCTGTGTCTTTCGCCGTCTTGCTACTCGCTTCGCATGGCGTGACAGCGCGTCATGCGAGGCTGCGGACTTGCCCTCGCGCTTCAGCCGCTTCGTCATCGCGGTGCTCCGCTTTCGCGATGGCCGGCTGGGCTTGCGCTTGCCCTGCCCGACCGCGTAATCGCGCTGGGCAGAACGGCGAGTGCTCTTCTTCGCCTGCCCCTTCTTGGGCGGCCTGAGGGGAACTCCGGCCCGGCGTGCCTTGGAGAGGCCGATGGCGATGGCCTGCTCCGGAGAGCGGGCTCCGTGTTTCCCCCGGCGGATATGCTCCATCTCTTCCCGGACGAATTCACCAGCCGCAGTGGTGGGACTCTTGCCTGCTCGTAAGTCGGCGCGAGCTCGTTTGACCGTGGTCTTCGATGGCATGATTGATCACCTCCCCAGACTAGGCTGGGAATGCGTGCGCTTCGACGCTGTGTCTGCAATCACCTCGGCGCGAGCCGGGGAGGCCGGCGGCCCCGCCGGACGGCCCCCGCCACCGGTCCATAGCTCAGCTCTTTGCCCGCCTCGGCCGCGCGGAGCAGTAGACCCCCCCGGCTCATATCACCCCGGCCCACGAAGTCGACCGGAAAGAGGAGCCGGTCGCCCAGGACCTCGACGAGAACGTCGACATACTTGCCGGTTGCCACGCTGCCCAGCAGCACGACTTCCAGATCAGGAGTTTGCCGCAGCGACGCGAGGTCGCGCTCCAGTGGCGCCCGGTAAGCCGGAGCGTCGGCCCGGATATCGACTGTCCCGAACTCGCGCAGCTCGCGCGCGCCGACCGCGGTTTCTACGGGCAGGAGGCCGCGATCGGTAGTGATCACCTGCACCCCGGGCAGACCTTCTGGGGGTCGGGCAAAGCGGCCGGCGTAGGTCAGCTTCCCCCGGAAATAGAGTCCGCTCAAGAAACTGAAGGCCTCCCCCAGCGATATGCCGGCAGAGCGAAGCCGCTGTGCCAGAGGAAAGGTGGCCCGCTCGCTGAGCAGAATGCGCGCCCGCTTGCCACCGCAGTGTGCGGGGGAGAGAAGAAAGATTCGGGGTGAGGTCAGAGACGATTCAGCTGGACTGCTTCGCCCGATCCCGGTAGCGCAGCCGGTCATTGGCACGCCGGCCTCTGGCCCTCGCCGGCGGACCCAGCAGGGGCGTGAGCACGCGGTGCAGCGTTTCGGTGGTAAACGGCTTCTCCAGGAAGGGCAGCTCGGGATAGGCGGCGATCAGCTCCGCGATTTCCCCCACCGGGTAGGCCGACATGAGGACGATGGGCAGGCGGGGATGGAGGTCGCGCGCCCGCTCGGCCAGCTCGCCGCCGTCCATGTATGGCATGACGACGTCGGTCAGGACCAGCCGGATCTCGCCCGGATGCTGCTGGATGTAGCGTAGCGCCTCGCGACCATCGCGTGCGGTTCGGGCCTGATAACCGATGGCGCGAACCATCCTGCACGTGGTTGAACGGGGGGTCTCTTCATCATCGACGACCAATACCGTGGGGTCGGCTGAAAAGCGGGACCGTCGATCTCCTCGACTGGGCATGCGAGCTCCCGGCAGCCCCCGGCTGCCATTGGCCCTCCCCACGAGGAGAGTGGTGATCTCTATTTAGAACGCACATAGACCCGCATGCCAAGATCATGCGGCCCGTTTCTCAACTAAGAACCATGACTCGCGGAAGCGCAAGGGGGCCTGAATGTTGGGAAACTCGGGCCGGATGGGAGGACGGGAAGTAGGTGAGAAGGGGCGAATACGCGCTTAGGCCTATTCGCCCCTCTGTTGCTTGAGATCGTACGTCTCGGTCCTTACAGGACCACCGGCGGTGTACTAGTGCAAAGATGCAGCCGGTTGGAGTAGATCGACTGGATGAAATAACTGTGGCCATTCAGCACCCGATTGCTGCCGAAGGCCAGGCACGGGTCGGCCACTTCAAATCCGAACAGGACGTTGGACCAGCCGTCGAGATCGGGGTCGGTGATGGTCTCGAACAGCTCGTGCGTCAGAGTCGAGGCTGTCGCGTCGATCAGCCCATTGGGGGTCTGGCTCGGGAGCCGGCAGCCGTCCACGCCCTGATATGGCTGGACGGTGAAGAGCACGTGCCGGTTGGAGGCGAGGTTCACGCTGCCGTGGAAGGCGCAGAAGGTCCAGCTGGCGGGATCGCTGGGCGAATAGCAATCGCCCGCCTCGATGCACATGCTGGTTCCCTGGGGAAGGAAGACGTGATAGATCGCTTGGTAGCCGCTGATACCGGCGCGGGTCGAGGCGTCCGCCACGATCTGCAAGATCTCCTGCATCGAGGCGGTGTTGAAGCTTCTGAAGGTCACCCGCGTCTTCATCTCCCAGGCGGGGAAGTTTCCCTTGGCGTCCATCCCCAGATACTCGTTGGCGAGTCTCAGATAGTTGCTGCGGTTCAGGTCCTTCAGAAAGGTGGTCGGACTCAGTGTGCCGGTGCCCCAGCAAGTCGCCGGGGTATTGGGAGTGATACAGTTGACCGCTACGACCAAGTTCGTGGCGTCGGTTACCAGGGCCCCGCCGAAATAGGTCATATCGAGCGGGGAGTTGTCCACCGCCGCCACGCTGGCGCTGAAGCCGGCGTCGATCTTCTCCCGGAGCGGAATCGTGGGAAGCTTCCGCATACCCCGCATGGATGCACCCTCCGCCTCGGCGGCGCCATCCGGAGTGAGCTCGAACTCGAGCACGTCCCCGGCCGAGTCGTTGGCGGGACTGGGTGTGGTGGTCCCGTCCTGACAGGCCGAGAGCACGAGTCCGGTCAGCAGGGCGAGCGCGGCTCCGTGCAGGCCCTGCACCACGTGGTAGCGTCTTGCTGAAATGTTGCGCATAGCAGCTCCTTACCGTCTCTGCCAGAGGCCGGCTCATCTGGAGTTGTAGAGGATGTGAAATGGGCACCACTGGGCTGCTGCGGACGAACGGAGGCGACCTCAAAGCGCAGTAGGCCTCACCGGCAGGAGGGAGTATCGGAGCGGCCGATGCGGAACCGTAGCACGATCCGGTTACTCGCTGGGGTACAAACAGTTAGCAGCGCCCAGCTCGACTAAATTATGAAGTCAGGGGGAGACTGGGCCGGTCAGTCCTTATCCGGTCAGTCCTTATAAGGATCGAATTCGTTCTCCCCCGCCATCACCACGACCAGCGGAGCCAGGCTGTGTAGCACCCGGATAGTGTCGCCCTGGGCGACGAGGACTTCGGGCAGCCGGCGGTACACATGGGGACTCTCGTCCAGGCCGCCGCCCCGAAGGATCACGCCCTTGGCGCCGATCCACTCCCGCAGCATCTCCCAGCTCACCTTCCCCGGCGACTTCACCTGCCGCGTCTTCCAGTTGAGTTTCCCGCGGGCTTCGGTCCGGCTCATCACCCGGCCGGCGCCGTGTACGGTGGAGAACATGGCGGCCCGCTGGTCCTCGGTTCCTGCGGGAGCACCTTCGACGATGACGGCGTCGTCACCCATGCTGCCGCCAACGAAACTGCGTTGGCCGGGGAACGCGGGCGTCGCTCCCTTCCGCACTACCACGAAATCCTCGCCGTCGTGGGTCTCCCGCCAGGCGAAGTTGTGATGATTGTGGACCGGCTCCAGCTCCCGGCCACCCAGCATGCCCACCACCTTCCGGGCGACCCACTCCCGTCCGGCATAGGCGTAGCGGCCGGCAAGATTCATCAACGACCAATAGGCGTCGCCCGTGGGAGTCTGGAGGTCGAGCAGCACCTCGGCTTCGGGGACTCGCGCCTTCCACTCTCTGCCCTGCCCCAGCGCCAGGAATCCTGAGGCCACCGTGTGCCCCAGCCCGCGGCTCCCGAAGTGCACTCCGACCCAGATGGCGCCGGCCTCGTCGGCAAACACGTCGACGTAGTGGTTGCCGCTGCCCACCGTGCCGAGCTGGGCCCGGGCCTTGGCCTTGAGCGTGTCGCGCTCGTGCTTGCCGGGAATCGCATCCCAGGCTGGATCATCGAACAGCGGATGCTCGTCGGGTGCGTCGGGAGTCTGGCAGGTGCGGCCGATGCCGAAGCTGATCTCGCTCTGGATCTGATCGGCGAGGCTAGTGAGATCATCACGGGTGAAGTCGGTGATCTTTCGGTCGGTGCGGATGGCGGCGTTGCCGCAGGCGATATCGAAGCCGACACCAACGACGCTGGCCTGGTTCCGATAGGCCGCCACGCCGCCGATCGGCATGACGTACCCCTGATGGCCATCGGCCATGAGGGCGACCCGCTCGGCTCGCCGGGCGACCTGCTGCAGCTGGGCCAGAGTCTTGGGGTCGTGTTGGCCGAAGACGCGGCTAATGCTCATGCTGAAGCTTTCTTGACTTCGCCTTGACCGAACCCCGCCATGATCATGCGAGTTAGACACGCGTCGCCACCGCTCATGTGGTGATGAGCATCACGATTGGATCTCGGATTTGACGGCTCTGGTGCCGGGCCGTAACCTTGCCCGGACTGGTCTGCGTGACTGAATGTCTGTCCTGTGAGTGTTGCGGATGAAGCGCCTCGCCTTCCTCGGTTCTTTGGCTCTCCTGTTCAGTTTGCTGCTCCTTCACGCCTGTCGCGATACCACCGACGTCTCGCCCTCCACACTGACCGCCGCAGCTACCTATCGATTGACCGTGACTGGACTGGGTACCGGGAACGGGGTCGTGACTTCGAGTCCCGCCGGGATCAACTGCACTATCACGGCAGGACGCGCCGCGGCGACCGGCTGCTCCGCGCTCTTCAATCAAGAGGCTACGGTCACTCTTAGCGCACAGCGAAGTGGAGTCCACTCGTTCGCGGGCTGGGGAGGTTCCTGCACCGGCACGGCGGCCTGCAAGGTGCGGATGACCACCACCCGCACGGTCAGCGCTCTCTTTCTTAAAGGACCCTTCACCATCAGAGTTTCAGGTGGTAGCACCGGGGCTGGCAGCGGCCGAGTCAGGAGCCAGACGGGACTCTCTCCGGCGATCAACTGCGTCATCACCAACGGCACCGCCGGCACAACCGGATGTTCCGCCATCTATCCCGCTTACACCAGACTAAAGCTTACCGCGACACCCAACGCGGGGCTCGTGTTCACCGGCTGGCCCGACCCGGCCTGTGGAACCGGCAGCTGTGAGTTCCTGGTCATTCAGAATCGGACCCTGCCGGCCAGCTTCGCTGTTGCCCCCGCAGGGAATCCCGCGACCCAAGGGCGCTGGGACCCGGTGTTCACCACCCCCGCGGTCGCGGTGCACACCCATCTGCTCCTCAATGGAAAGGTCCTGTTCTGGGGCGACACCGGTCCTGCCCAGCTCTGGAGCGCGAGCACCGGCTTCATTCCGGTGAACAAGACTCGGCAGATCTACTG
>DASRIN010000466.1:0-4839 GCA_035649975.1 Gemmatimonadales bacterium | reverse complement strand
ATTCCTCCAGCGGCTCCGGCTCAGCACGGCTCTGGGGCCAGTACACCTGTACCGTCGTCCCCCGGCCAGGCTCTGAGTCAGCCCACACAAATCCGCCGCTCTGCTTTACCGCACCGTACACCGACGACAGGCCTAAGCCCGTACCCGCTCCGAGCGGTTTGGTGGTGAAGAACGGCTCCCAGATACGTTGCAGTGTGGCTGCATCCATTCCGTGGCCGGTGTCGGTCACCGCGAGCATGGTGAAGCTACCGCCTGGCGTTCCGGCCGGCTGGTTTTGCGGCTTCCCGGAGCTGGGCTCCAGGCTAACCGTCTTGGTCTCGATCGTGACGCGGCCGCCCTGAGGCATGGCATCGCGGGCGTTGATTACGAGGTTGACGAGGGTCTGCTCGATCTGGCGCGGATCGGCGTAGATGAGGCCGAGCTGCGGAGCGAGTTTCAAGTCTAGCTTGATATTCTCGCCCAGGATCGAGGGAAACATGGCGACGGCCTTCCGCACCACCGGATTGATGTCCAGCACCCGTGGCTGGATGAGTTCACGCCGCGCGAAGGCAAGCAGCTGGCGGGTCAGATTGGCTGACCGGTCGGCGGCGAGCGAGATCTGGTCTACGTCGCTGCGGCGCGGATCGTTGGGCTCCAGCCCTCGCTGCAGGAACTCGCAGAAGCCCAGGATGGCGGCCAGCATGTTGTTGAGGTCGTGGGCAACTCCGCCGGCGAGGCGACCCACTGCCTCCAGCCGCAAGCTCTCCTGCAGGTGCTCCTCGGTGCGCCGCCGTTCCGTGAGATCGAGCAGAACGCCCGACAGGGTGAAGGGCTCGCCACTCATGTCGGTGGTGCACCGCCCGACCGCCATAATCGAATGGACGCTGCTATCGGGCCAGACTACCCGGTACTCCGCCGAGAACGATGAGCGCTCCCGGAGGGCCCGGTTCCAGCGCTCCTCGATCTGCTCGCGGTCCTCCGGGTGGAGCGCCTCCAGCCACGAGGTCAATGTCATCGGTGCGTCTACCGAGAGCCCGAAAAGGAGCTTGGCCCGCTCGTCCCAGTACATCCTGCCCGTGGCCAGTTCGTATTCCCAGGTCCCCAACCCGGCGGCTTCGTGGGCCAGCTCCAGAGCCGCCTGTTTCCGGCGAAGCTGCTCCTCCGCCTGCCTACTCCGGGAGAGATCGCGCACTCGACGGGCGTAACCCAGGAGCTGTCCCCGGCCATCGTGCACCCCGGCGGTGGAAGTCGAGGCCCAGAAGCGGCTGCCGTCCTTCCGGACCACCCACCGATCCGAGCTGGCCCGCCCTCGCTCCGCGGCCTCGCGAAGCTCTGCTGCCGGCGCCTCAGCGAGGCGGTCCTCTACGGTGTAAAGGTCGCCGACGAAGATCTGGAGGAACTCGTCTTTCTCATAGCCGAGGACCCGTTGAACGCCGGGGTTCCAGCTGTTAGCTCTGCCATCGACATCCAGCAGGAAGATCGTATAGTCCTGGGCCTGATCGAGCGGGGTACGATATCGGTCCTCCCGGTGAGGCCAGCTTTCTTCGAGGGATTCGTGCCTGGCCAGCTCGCGCTCGAGCCGAGCGGCCCGGGCAAGCGCGTCCCTGCCCGCCGCGTTCGCGTGCCAAAGGGCGCGCCACTGCGCCGCGACGAGCCAGATAATGCCGATGATGCCGAACAGATGGAGGGCGAGGATTGAGGGGTCCGCCCCCTTGGATAGCACCAAAGAAAGAGCGGAGGCCGAGACGGACACGAGACCAACAAGCAGGAACGTGACCAGCGACGCCGGAGTCGTCGCAAAGCGGATCCGCCAACGTCGCCAGAGCCGCCCGAGGAACATCGCCTGCCAATGTTGTGCGGGCATATTGGCCTCAGCGAGGCTTGTGACCTTCACTCCACCCTCTTTTCACATGGTTGGGCAGGCAGCGTGAAAGGAGGGCCAGTCACGGATCCGCGGGCAACCAAATATGGACTTGGGGGTGACAAGATTATAAGAAGCAGCCACAGCGAAGACAAGTTCCATACCGGCGGTCGGACACCCCGTAGGGGTCCTGGCGGAGCTCATATGCTTACCTTTCTGGGATGAGACGCCTTATCGCCATCGCCGGCGCGGTGCTGGCTCTCCTGCTGGTCCTGCTCCTGGCCCTCCCACTCTTGTTCAAGGACCAGATTGCCGCCAAGGCCAAGGAGGCGGCCAACCGGAGCGTCACCGCCCGGGTCAACTGGCGCGACGCCGGCCTCAGCATCTTCCGGAACTTTCCCAACCTGACCCTCCGGCTCGACGATTTGACGGTCGCGAACCAGGGCCGGTTCGAAGGCGACACCCTGGCCGCGATCCGTCACCTGGGCGTGGTGCTCAGCCTCCCCAGCGTGGTGGGCTACGCGCTCAGCGGCAAGCCGATCGTGGTCCGCGGGGTGGAGCTGGACCAGCCTCGTCTGTCACTGGTGGCGTTGGAAGACGGCACCGCCAACTGGGACATCAGTCGCCCGTCGCCAGACGCCAGTCGCCAGTCGAAGGCAATGGACGTGAGCCTCCGCAACTTCGAGATCAAGGACGGCTCCGTCGCCATCGACAACCGGCAATCCAAGCTCAAGGCGACGCTCAAGGGATACAACCAGTCACTGAGCGGCGACTTCAGCCAGAAGAACGTGGCGGTGAAGACCAAGGCCGAGGCCGACACGGTGAGCGTCACCTTCGCCGGTATCCCCTATCTCAACCGGGTGAAGCTCGGCCTCGACGCCGACGTCGCCGCCGACCTCGTCAACAAGGCTTACACCATCAAGACCACCGAGCTGAGTCTCAACGACCTCAAGCTCGGCGTCACCGGCTCGGCCCGCTCGGCCGGCAAGCTCCTGGGTCTCGATCTCGCCTTCAAGGCGCCGAGCACCAATTTCCGCAGCATCCTGTCGCTGGTGCCGGCAGTGTATGCCCGGGAATTCGAGAAGGTGAAGACGGCCGGCAGTTTCACCATGGACGGCCGGATCAAGGGTGATTACGGCGATAGCGCCTTCCCGGGGTTCGACATCAACGCGAAGGTGAACGACGCCGCCTTCCAGTATTCCGATCTCCCGCTCCCGGCCCGCTCCATCTTCCTGGACCTGGCGCTCACCAACCCCGGGGGCAGCGCCGACAGCACCGTGGTCAACCTCGACCGCTTTCACATGCGGCTGGGTCGGAACCCGGTGGACGCGTCGCTGGTGGTGCGGACCCCGGTCTCCGACCCCGACGTGGATCTCAAGCTGAAGGGCAGGGTGGACTTGGCCGACGTCCGCCGCACCGTCAAGCTGGAGAAGGTGGAGCAGCTCAGCGGCACGGTTGCGGCCGACGCGGCGGTGCGGGCCCGGATGTCGGCGATCGATAAGCAGCAGTACGACCGGGTGGCGGCGACCGGGACAGTCGATGTCACCGACCTCACCCTGAAGGGCCAGGCCCTGCCCCATCCTCTGGCGATTCAACAGGCGTCGCTCCGGCTCAGCCCCCAGCGGGCCAGTCTCACCCGGTTCACCGGCTCGGTCGGCAGCAGCGATCTCCAGGCCACCGGCTCGATCGACAACCTCATCGCCTACGCGTTCCGGGACGACACCCTCAAGGGAAGCGCGACGGTGCGCAGCAACCGGTTCGATCTGGACGAGTGGCGCTCGGGCGAGGGCGACCTGCAGATCATCCCGGTGCCGCCCAAGATCGACTTCGGGCTGATTGCGACGGTGAAGGAGCTGACCTACGACAAACTCAAGATGACCGGCGCAACCGGAAGGCTCCGGATCAAGGACCAGCGGGTGACGCTGCAGGACTTCCGGATGAACACTCTGGGCGGCCAGATCGCGCTCAACGGATTCTACGAGACCAAGGACACCACCAAACCCGCGTTCGACGTCGGGTTCCGGATGCTCAAGGTGAACATCCCCGCGGCGTTCGAGGCGTTCACCACCGTCCAGATGCTGGCGCCGGTGGCCAAGTACGCCCGCGGCACCGTGAGCACCGATCTCAAGCTGAGCGGCGCGCTGGGCAAGAACATGATGCCGCTGTTCCAGGGCCTCATGGGCAAGGGCGCGCTCCAAACCGGCAACGTCGCGCTGCACGACTTTCCCGGGATGAACAAGATCGTGGAGGTGACCAAGCTGAAGATCCTGGAGAATCCCACCATGCAGGCCATCCGGACCGGCTTCCAGATCAAGGAGGGCCGTCTGGTGCTGCCGCCGTTCAACGTGAAGATGGGCGGGCTGGCCATGACCGTCGCCGGCTCCAACGGGGTCGACCAGTCGCTCGACTATAAGCTGGGACTCAAGGTGCCGAAATCGCTGCTGGGCGGCGAGGCCAACCAGGCTCTGGCCGGCATCGTGTCCAAGGCGAGCCAGGCCGGCATCAATCTCAGCTCGGCGGCCGCGATTCCGCTCGACGTTCAGCTGGGCGGAAAAATCACCGATCCGGTGGTCAAGCTCGACCTCGGCAGCCCCACTACATCGGTCGCGGCGGGCGCCCAGCAGGCGGTGACGGAGGCAGTGACTCAGAAAGTGGATTCGGCGGCTTTGCGGGCGGTGGCGGCGGCGGAGAAGCAGGCCGCGGCGATCAAGCAGGAGGCGGAGTCGCTGGCGGCCAAGGTGAAGCTGACTGGCTATCAGCAGGCCGACGGCCTGGTAGCGGAGGCGGGAGACAACCCGCTGCTTCAGGCGGGAGCGAAGGTCGCGGCCGACAAGGTGCGGCAGGAGACCGACGACAAGGCCAATGGAATCATCGGCGAGGCCAGCCGGCGGGCCGATAGTTTGGTGGCTGAGGCACGCAGGCAGGCGGAGAACCGGTAAGTCAGGGCGACAGTTCTTCCCCCGGAGATGAGCTGACGGGTGCAGCCTCGGACGCCGGAG
>DASRIN010000465.1:0-2401 GCA_035649975.1 Gemmatimonadales bacterium | reverse complement strand
CGAACCAGGGCCGCAAACAGTCCTCGCTCCGGAGCTGCCGATTCGGCGTGCATCTCCTCGGGATGCCACTGGACCGCAAGCAGCCAGGATGCGTCTGCACTCGCCTCCACCGCTTCGATGAGGCCATCGTCGGTCCAGCCGGTTGCCTGCAGGCCGGGCGCGAGATCCTTGATGGCCTGATGATGGGACGAGTTCACCGTCAGCTCCATGGTGCCGAGGGCGGCGGCTACCCGGCTCCCTGGCTGGAGGCGAACCCGATGGCTTCGGAGGTCACGGGCCCCCTCGGGACGGTGCTCCACTGGACCCGGCCGCTCCGACGGAAGATCCTGATATAGAGTGCCACCCAGCGCGACGTTGATGAGCTGGATGCCTCGACAGATTCCTAGCATGGGAAGCCCGCGCTGCCTGGCGCAGGCAAAGAGCGCCAGCTCGAACAGGTCTCGCTCCCGGCTGGGCGGATCGAGGAAGGGTGACTGGGTGGCGCCATACCAGGAGGGGTCTAGGTCCTCGCCGCCGGTCAGCACCAAGCCGTCCACTCCCTCGAGTGCTCGCGCTGCAAGCGAAGCCCCCATCAGGGGCGAGAGTACCAACGGAACTCCGCCGGCACCAAGCACCGAGCGAACGTAGGCGGCGTTCACCCCGGTTCGGTCGCCGCCGTCCCAGCCCCGCACCACACCGCTCACGCCAATGCGTGGTGCGCTCAACGCAGCACCGAATCAGGGAAGAAGGGACAGCGGGGGTCCTCGATCCGGGCGGGGTCCAGCTGGATTCCAATGAGGGGCACAGTTGCATTGCCCACTGAGACCGAACCGATCGGAGGCGCTCCTTCGACTGGAGTTCCCTCGTACAGCAGTACTCCCTTGGCTTGGTCCTTCTGGTCCATGACCAGTACGCCGAAACCCGGCTTCACGTTCCCGGGAAGCGCACCCTCCACCCCGATCACCCAGAGCGAATCAGAGCGTCCGACGATGGCGGGATAGGCCGGACCTGCTACCAGTCGCACCACAAGACGCTCGGGCAAGCGGCGGGGAGTCGAGCCTAGGGTCTGCTCCGGTACGCTGAATTGACTGAGCAGCGCGGTGGGACCCGCCAGGGCCGCCAGGCCGCACGCGGCAGACCCTGCCGTTCCGCGATCGGGAGAGCGGCCACAAGCTGCAAGGACTAGCAGCGAGCTTAGTACGGCGAACCGCGTTCGTTGCATGGAGAGAAGATACACCGAGGGACCGGGGATCAGGGATCCGGGTAGTGACTCGGCGAACCCCACAGCTGCCGCACGGCCCAGACCTCGCGAGTCAGAGTGATGCCGCTCGGGAAGTCGGTCTGAAACTCGGTGCGCAGTCTCGGCGCATGTTGGCTCAGATAGCGATCGAGATCGGCTTGAGCCGCGGCCTCGTAGCTGGTACGAAACCGGGCCGGCGACGCCTGCGCAAAGCTGATGCGCCGGAAGCAGCCGGTCTCGAAGATGCGGGGGATGTGATGATCACACATATAGCGTTCGACAGAGGGCGCCAGCCCCGGCTCGACCTGCAGCGTGACTTCGTAGATGAGCACTGGAGGATCTCGCTCGAAGGGGAAAAATGGTAGCTGTTGATGTGAGACTCGTCACATCCAGCGTCGGAGCGCCGGGTCTATGCATGCACCCGGTCTGCACCCTGGACGGGGGACCCATGAGCCGAGCCCGATTCCGCAACCGCGTCGATGCCGGACGTCAACTGGCGGCCGCACTAGAGCAGTACGCCACCCGCTCCAATCTGCTGGTCCTTGCCTTACCTCGCGGCGGCGTGCCGGTGGGATACGAGATCGCCCGACGGCTGAATGCACCCCTTGACCTGATGCTGGTCCGAAAGCTCGGTGTCCCCGGGCATGAGGAGCTCGCCATGGGTGCCATTGCCTCCGGCGGCATTCGAATCGTGAGCGAAGACGTCGTGGCCACCTTTGCCATTCCGGAGCGAGTCATCGCGACAGTCGCGGCCAACGAAGAGGAGGAGCTGGACCGGCGCGCGCGGTTGTACCGGGATCAGCTGCCGCCCCCTGCCATTACCGGTCGCACAATCATACTGGTAGATGACGGGCTCGCCACCGGATCTACCATGCGGGCCGCAGCGCTGGCGCTCCAAGCGCAAGATCCGGAGCGGCTCATCGTGGCAGTCCCCGTAGCACCGCCCGAGACCTGCGCCGAGCTCGGCAGGGAAGTGGACGAGGTATGCTGCCTGGTCACGCCGGACCCCTTCTTCTCGGTGGGCAACTGGTACGAGGACTTCTCCCAGATCACCGATGACGAGGTGCGATATCTGCTGGACACCGAGGGTGGGCGCCTGGAGACCTCCCGATGGCGCTAGATGCTCCCGCGGGTCGGACTGGCGGTGAGCCGCCGAGCCAGCAGGTCGGGTCCTACGGGCTG
>DASRIN010000464.1:0-5686 GCA_035649975.1 Gemmatimonadales bacterium | reverse complement strand
ATCGATCCAGAGCACCCCTGCTCTGGCTCCCTGTCCGCCGGCGAAGGCGGCGATACCGGAGATGGTGCCGATCGCAATCGAGTGATCACCGCCCAACAGCAGGGGAAAGTGACCCAGCCCCATGATGCGCTCGGTCTTGCGGGCGATAATCGCGGAGGCGCGGGCGATCTCGGGAAGGTAGCGGGCCCGCTCGTTCCCGACCTTGAGCTCCTCCATGTTCTTGATGACGATGTCGCCCTCGTCGACGACCTTATGCCCCAGCTCGGTAAGGCGTTGGGCAACCCCGGCAATGCGAATGGCAGAAGGTCCCATGTCCACGCCACGCCGGCCGGACCCGAGGTCCATGGGCACGCCCATGACGTGCACAATCACGCGCTAGGCATCCAACGGACCTGGGCCAGTCTCACCCGTCCTCTCCCATCGAGCGGCACGCCCTCCCGCACCAGCAACTGGCGCTGGACCAGCTCGGCCCCGGGCACCGAGCGCCGGCTGATGCCACCCTGGGCATTTACCACCCGATGCCAGGGGACGGCAGTTTCCTCCGGTAACGCGTGCAGGGCATATCCGACCTGACGGGCATGGCCGGAGAGCCCTGCGAGCGCTGCGATCTGTCCATAGGTGGCGACGCGGCCCCGCGGGATCCGGCGGACAACCGCGTAGATTTGCTGATAACTCATCGAGGCTCAGGTGCGACGCTTCATCCCTGCCGCGAGGAGCACAACACCCGCTATGATGGCAACTCCGCCCACCCAGGTGGGAACGGCTTTCTTTTGCTCTACCGAGGCCTTGAGGTCTCCCACTCTGAGGACCTCATCCCGATCCTTGTAGCTGGCGCCACGAAAGACGATGAATGCGCCTAGCGCGAGGAGGAGAATGCCCACCCATGAAAGCGGTCGCATGGCCGGCTCCGATCGTGAGAGAGGACTACCCGATAGAATGGAGATTCGGGACTTGGGGCCTTATTCCTTGTGTTTCCAGATCGACAGCAGGTATAGACTGGTTGCCAGCACGATCAGTCCGGCGATGATGGGCCCGGGGCCGCCATAGTTCTCAAAGCGGAAAGGAACGTCCTCCGGCCCGCCGGCACCACGGAGAATTGTGAGTACGCCCATGACGATGCCGCCCACACCGAGCAATGCGAGGATCGCAAACAGCGCACGCATGATGGCCTCCCCTTGGTGGTACCGGTGATCGCCTGGACTAGTGTAGCAGCCACCGCACCTGCTGGCGAGACCCAGACGCCTCAGCAGCGCCCGCAGGCCGAGGTCGTGGTCCCGCCACCCAGTTCCCGTGCTCTGGACTACTACCGGAGCGGCAACGTGCTCTGGGTCGTCGGGACCGTACTCGGCCTCGCCATTCCTGCCTTGCTGTTGTTCAGCGGAATCTCGGCCCGCCTGCGGACCAGCGCGTTCCGGATCGGACGGCGATGGCTTCCCGGCCTGGCATTGTATGCCGTACTGGTCACCGTGCTGACCGCCCTGCTCGACCTGCCGCTGGCCTTCTACCAGGGCTTTGTCCGGCAACATGCCTATGGACTCTCGGAGCAGACCCTGGAGAAGTGGGCCGGGGACTGGCTCCTCGCCGTGGGCGTGAGCGCCGTGGGACTGGCACTGGTATTGTGGATTCCCTACCTGTTACTGCGGCGGAGCCCCCAGCGCTGGTGGCTCTATGCCGGGCTGACAACCGCTCCAATCGCCACGTTCGTGCTGCTCATCTCACCGATCTGGGTGGATCCGCTGTTCAACCACTTCGGCCCGATGAAGGACAAGGCACTCGAGGCCAGGATTCTGCGCCTGGCGACCCGAGCTGGAATTCCAGGAAGCCGGGTCTACGAGGTCCGCAAGAGCGTGGACACCCGGACTGTCAACGCCTACGTGACTGGTTTCGGCGGGACCAAGCGGATCGTTCTATGGGACACTCTGCTGGAAAAGCTCACACCGGCTGAGATCGAGTTCGTGATGGCTCACGAGATGGGACACTTCGTGCTCCGGCATGTGCTGACGCTCATCGTTGTCGCCACGCTGCTGGCAACGGCGTCCTTCTATGTGATTCACCGGGTGTCGGGGTGGATCATTCGACGGCACGCCCGGTCGTTTGGCTTCGAGCAGCTCTCGGATCCTGCGTCCTTCCCCTTACTGCTCCTGCTGGGCACTCTGGTCTCCCTGATCGCCACTCCGCTGGTGCTCGCGCTCAGCCGTCACCAGGAGCACGAAGCCGATCGCTTCGGGCTTGAGCTCACCCGGAACAATCACGCGGCCGCCACCGCCTTCGTCCGGCTGCAGCAGGAGAACCTCGCGGTGCCCCGGCCCGGCGCGCTGTACCGGCTGTGGCGAGGCAGCCACCCATCGCTCGGCGACCGGGTGGATTTTGCCAACCGGTATCGGCCGTGGGACAGCGGCGAGCCGTTGCGCTACGACCGGCTGATCCGCTGACGCGCCCGGTACCTGTGTCGCTCATCACGGCGAGAGACGGAGGTAGGACGCATATACGGTCCGAATTGGACCAGACGGTTCCCTTCCCATTCGAGGACTATATGAAGGCTCGCCACCTGATCGGTCTGACGCTGCTGGGGCTCGCGCTGACGTCCTGCGGCGGAGGGAAGCCGGTCGAGATCAATCCCGATGCACAGTCAGTGTCCAGCCGATGGAACGCGGTTCTCTCCACGCCAGCGGGACTGGCGGGCGTGACGGACATCAAGGGAGAGGGCTGGGTGGCCGCAGATCCGAAGAAACAGGGTCAAATCATTGCCCACGTGGCTATCTCCAACGCGGTGCCGAATGGCGTCCATCCCTGGCACGTGCACCGGGGAGAGTGTGGCTCGGACCAAGGAATTGTGGGTCCGGCCGACACCTATGAACCGCTGAAGGTGAAAGACGACGGGCGGGCAGAGTCGACTGCAAAGCTGGCCAGCTCCCTGCCCCGGTCGGGAAGGTACTTCATTAACGTGCACGCTTCGGCCAAGAACATGTCAACCATCGTGGCCTGCGGGAACCTCGCTCCTCCGTCCCAATAGCCCGAGCGTCATCAAGCCTCCGAAGGCGGTCCTCTTTCCACGGGGGTATCGAGCTGGCCACCCCATTCGGTCCAAGACCCGTCGTAGACAGCTGCGTCTAGTACGCCGAGCAGCTCCAGGCCCAGTAGCAGGGTGCAGGCGCTAGTGCCGGAGCCGCAGGTGGCGACGACGGGTTGCGAAAGGTCAACGCCGGCTGCCTCGATCCGGCGCCGGAGCTCAGCTTCAGGAAGGATTGTGCCGTCGGACTGGACCAGGTCGGTATAAGGAAGGTTCCGGCTGCCGGGAATGTGTCCCGCCCTGAGCCCCGGACGGGGCTCAGGTGCATCGCCGGCGAACCGCGCGGCCGACCGCATGTCGACGACCTGCTCCCGGCGGTGCTCCAGGTTGGCTCGCACCGCTGCCAGGCTTCGAACCAAGCCAGGATGCAGATTGGCGACGAACCTGCTGGGAGGAAGCCCTACGGCTCCGGTCTCAAGCGGGCGGTTCTCGGCGGTCCACTTACCCAATCCGCCATCCAGCACCGCCACCCGCTGGTGTCCAAACACCCGAAAAGTCCACCACACTCGGGCTGCGCTGAGGTTCACGCCTGAGCTATCGTAGATCACCAGCTCGTCGCTGTTGGTTATTCCGAGCGCGCTCATCCCCGCGGCGAATGACTCGGGCGAGGGCAGCATGTGCGGTAAGGAAGTCCCAGGGTCGCTGTTGGCGTCGAGATCGAAGAAGACTGCCCCGGGAATGTGACCGGCGAGGTATTCCGCGACCGCATCTCGTCCGCTGCCCGGCAGATACCAGGATCCGTCCAGCACCCGCAGGCCGGGGGAACCCAATCGCGCGGCCAACCACGAGGTCGTCACGACGGGTTGCATGGCAGTTCTAGACCGGGAAGGACTCAGGCGGCAATGGCCCGCTCCACGGCGTCATCGGCGGGCGCCCGTCCCTGACGAGTGTAGCGGTCGAAGAAATCGGCGGCCCGCTCCAGGTCGGCGGGGTGGAAGTAGTTGGGTCCCAGGGCACGACATCCACTGATCGCCAACTCCGCCAGATCGCCCGCGGTCCTCGCCATTGCCGGATCATGCAGCCCTACCGAACCGGCGCGATCGAGGAGAGCCGCGTCGGGTGTGCCGAGGAGATCGTCGGCCGCATGAAGGGAGTCGGAGTGGTACAAGAGCCCGGTCATGAGGGCGATAGGCGCAGGGTACCAGCGCGGCGCGATGGCGTCCGGGGAACGTAGCTCGAGATGTCCCCTGGGCCGGACCTCGGGAAACAGGGTGCTGAGATGTTCCTCCCAGGCGTGATTATCCGCCCGATCGAGGCAGGCCCCAAAGGGCAGGTACTCTCCGGCTACGGTAGGAAGCAGGATGGCAGGCGCGGACAGCGCGAAATCGAGATACGCGTCCACCGGATGCTCCTCGTCGTACACGATGCCGGTTCGGGCTGGATCCACCTCGCGCCAGACCACGGCACGCTCGCTCGGGTGACCGGTCGGCTGGCCGGCATAAATCGGCGAGTTGGCGAACACGGCGCTGGCATAGGGAGCGAGTGCGTTGAGCACTCTCCAGCGAAGCCACGGCTCATGGCCGAAGTCGAAGCTCAATTGCAGCGAGGCAGTCTGGCGCATCATCCGAGCGCCGGCCGGCCCTCGGGTCCCAAGGTATTCGGCCATCCGCTCGTAACGCTTGGGCCGGAGGAGCAGCGGCGCATCTTCGATCGAATTGGCCGGATCGATGCCGGACGCCACCAGCTCGATCCCTTCCTCAACCGCAGCGGCACGCAACGGGAGCACCACCGACCGGAGCAGGGCCAGCAGACCGGTCGCCGAGGTGCAGGGTGGAGTGCTGTACTCCAGCTGTCCGCCCGGCTCGAAGGTGATTGCACCGCCTTCCGGGAGTGCGAAGCAGGGGGTTCCCTTGGCGGTGAAGCCCTCCTGCCAGCCCTGAGTGGCGCCAAAGCGGCGGAGGAAAGGCAGCGTGGAAATCACTCCATCGGCCTCGATTGGACAGCGGCGGCCGGTGAGCGAGTCCAGCGGCAGGAACTCCACCTCGGCGCCTACCCGGCGAGCCGCGCCGGAGGCAATACCGGCGCCAAACGTAGTGGACTCGAGGTCGTCTCGAAGCAGCGACCGGGTCAGGATGGTCAAGCTCTGGCTCCAACTACCAGGGCGAAGAGGCACTCAGGGTCGGGTCTCCAGAACTGGATCCGCATCCCTGCGGCCGAGAAGAGCTCCGCCACGCTGGCACGATCGTGCTTACAGCTGATCTCGGTCCGGAGAGATTCGCCCCGATCGAAGTGCACCAGCCCGATTCCGGGCACCCGAACCTCCTGCTCCACGGCCGAGACCAGGTGCATCTCGATTCGATGGGTGACCGGTTCATAGAAGGCACGATGCTCGAAGGTGTCGGGATCGAACTCTGCTCCCAGCTCGTGGTTGAGTACCAGCAGCATGTTCCGGTTGAACGCCGCGGTGACCCCCTGCGAATCGTTGTAGGCCGCCTCGATCCGGGCCACACTCTTTCGGAGATCCACTCCCATGAGGAAGCGGTCCTCCGGTCTCATCGCGTACCGGATTCGGCTCAACAGCCGGATGGCGGCGGGCGGATAGAAATTTCCAATGGTGCCGCCCAGAAATGCGTAGAGGGCCGGGTGGAAGGCTATCGGAGGCGGACTGAATTCCTC
>DASRIN010000463.1:0-4993 GCA_035649975.1 Gemmatimonadales bacterium | reverse complement strand
AGCTGCTCCAGATCGCTGCGGACAAGATTCGGGCCGCCGGGCCGCCTTACACCTCGGTGTATCTCTACATGCTTCATGGAGAGCAGCTGATCCTGGAGGCATTTGCAGGGAGAGAGACTGACCACACCAGCATACCGGTGGGCGTCGGCGTTTGCGGCACAGCCGTGGCCAGCGGACGGGATCAGAATGTGCCGGACGTGCGGGCAGTGGAGAACTACCTGGCCTGTAACGCATGGACCCGATCCGAGCTCGTGGTACTGATCCGGCGGGGTGTGACGATCCTGGGTCAGATCGACATCGACAGTGACCTGCCCGATCCGTTCACGGCAGAAGAGGAATCCGCCGTCAAGCAGGTGGCCGACGCGCTCGCCGTGCTGCTCTAGTGCTATGACTCCGCAACTGGAGGCAGTCAGTACCGGGACCCGCGACGTTCGCGGCATCAGGATTTTCGAGCGGCGGGCGGGGTCCGGACCGCCCAGCGTGATCCTGCATGGCGGGCCGGGTGCCCACCACGACTATCTCCTCCCCGCATTCGATACCCTGGCCCACCGGCGGCAGCTGATCTACTACGACCAGCGCGGGGGTGGGCGCTCGCCAGTTCCCCGCGACACACCTGTCGGGTGGCGGGATCAGGTAGCCGATCTCGAGGACCTGCGGGGTCAATGGGGCCTGGAGCGACTCAGCCTGGTGGGGTATTCCTGGGGAGGACTGCTGAGTCTTCTCTATGCCACTGAGTTCCCCGACCGGGTGTCCCGCCTCGCGCTGGTGTCCCCGGCTCCGGCCTGGAGGGAGGCCCGGCAGGAATTCGAGCACCGATTTCAGGAGCGTAATCTTGCGTCCCAGCTTCAGCGCGAGCGGGCGGCGCTGCGCGAGAGCGGCCTGCGCGAGCGAGATCCCGGCCAATACGCTCAACGAACCTTCGAGCTCTCCGTCGCACCCTACTTCTTCGATCCGTCCCGAGCGCGGGAGTTGACACCTTTTCGGGTTACCGGCCGGACCCAGCAGGAGGTCTGGAGCAGCCTGGGTGATTACGATCTCCGGCCGCGGCTGTCGGCGCTGAGGGTGCCGGCGCTGGTGCTCCACGGGGAAAATGACCCGATTCCGCTCTCCAGCTCTGAGTCCCTCGCAGCCCTGCTCGGGGCCGAGTTCATTGGGCTGCCCCGCTGTGGCCACGTTCCCTACATCGAAGCCTTCGAAGAGTTTAGCCGCCTGCTCAATGGGTTCCTGCCGGCCGACTAGATTCCCCCTCATGGTGGAACACCGTGCTACCCCCTTCGATCTGGTCTTCGAATCAGCTGCCCCGACCACATTCCCAGCTATCCGCCAAATCCTGGCACAGGAAGAACGCGACCCACGGGATCGTGATGCGTTCCTCATGGTGCGAGAGACTCTACTGTTGTTGAGGGAGCTCCGACCTGACGAGGGCTTGGGTGAAGGGATCGACCAGCTGGCCGCGTTGGTCCATCACGCCTATCTCTACTGGGACAGCGGCAGTGTCACTCTCGAGGTTTCCTCCGCCCAGCTCCCCCAGCTGGTGAGCCAGCCCTCCACCCAGCAACCTGGAGACAGAGGCCCCCACGCTGCGTACCTCCACCTACCGGAGCGACGGATCTGGGCCCAGGTGGTGCAGGGCCAAGCCCAGGAGCCTTTGGACGGATTCTTCCATTATGCCAGCCTGGAGCCGGGGCAGCTGCGAATGCTGGGCATTTTCGGGATGTTTCCCGACCGGCAGGGGTTCAGTGTGGTCGAGGTCGCCGGGTCGAGGCCGTCGCCGCTTATTCGGCCGGACGGAAGTCCGCTCTTCTCCTCCACACTGCCGGGCGGCGCGGCGGCGGGACTCTATTCGTTGGTAGGCGAGGAGGAGTTGCTGGAGCTGGGCTGGAGGGCGGCTCAGCTCGGAGCTGAAAACCGGGAGGCAGCGGCCAAGCTCCCGATTCTGAGCTCCTAGCTACCGATGGAAAGCGTTAAGGATTACATGGACAAGAAGGCGATCGCCCAGGTATTGGAGCAGATCGCCGCCTTCCTCGAGCTCAAGAACGAAAATCCGTTCCGGGTCCGGGCCTTTCGTACCGCTGCCCGGGCGATCACCGGTTTCCCACGAGACCTTCGGCCGTCACTGGATGATGGGTCCCTCGCCTCGGCCAAAGGAGTCGGTCCGGCCACTCTCCAGATCGTCAAAGAACTGGTTCACACCGGCCGCGCCACCATGCTGGAAGAGCTGAGGGAGCAGATCCCCGGTGGATTGGTGGAGATGTTGGAGATTTCCGGGCTGGGCGTCGCCAAGATCCGCCAGATTCACGAGGTCCTGGGCATCGATTCGCTTCCTGACTTGGAGGCAGCCGCACACGACGGACGCCTGGCCAAGCTTCCCCGTTTCGGCCCCCGCACCTCGGAGAACATTCTCAAGTCCATTGCCTTCCTCCGGCGGGCCAGTGCCTACCGGCTGTATCATCATGCTGCCGACGAGGCGCGAGGTCTCCAGGCGGCGCTGGAGCGGCTCCCTGGTGTAACCAACGCTATCGTGGCCGGCGACGTGCGCCGCCGCTCCGAGATCGTGCGGGAGCTGATCTTCGTGCTGATTGCGGAAGCCCCCCCGGCCGAACTATTCCGACGGCTGAGTCAGTTGCAGGGGGTACATGAGTTCGCCGGGCAGGACGAGCGGAGGCTTACCCTTCGGTTCGCCGGAGGCTCCAGCGCCCAGATTGTGGCCACCACCCCAGTCAATGCCGGAGCGGTCCTGGTTCAGGCGACCGGAAACGAAGACCACCTGCGCGACCTCGCCGCCTGGGCCGCGGAAAAAGGGTTTACCCTCAATGCAGCTGCGCTCTGGCGGGGAAGTCAGTTCGTCGCCACGCCCGACGAGGAGACGTTCTATCAAGCGCTGGGGCTGAGCTTCATCCCGCCCGAGCTGCGCGAGGGCAAGGGAGAGGTCAGCTCGGCAGCGAAGAACGAGCTTCCCAAGCTGGTCACGCAGGGCGACATCAGAGGATTTCTCCACTGTCACACTAGCTACTCGGACGGGTCGAACACGGTCGAGGAGCTGGCGCTGGCCTGTCAGGAAGCCGGTTACGACTACCTCGGAGTGACCGATCACAGTCAGGCGGCGGCGTACGCGGGAGGGCTTCAGCCGGACGATTTGGCCCGCCAGGCGGCCGAAATCGACCAGGTCAACGAGCGTCTGCGCGGATTTCGGGTGCTGAAGGGGATTGAGGCCGATATTCTCCAGGATGGAACGGTTGATTTCGAGGAGCGGGTGCTCGAGCGCCTCGACTTCGTGATCGCCTCGGTGCACAGCCGCTTCAACATGGGCAAGCAGGAGATGACCGCCAGGATCCTGGCCGCCATGGACAACCCCTATCTCACCGTCATCGGACATCCGACCGGGCGGCTGCTGCTCTCTCGCGACCCCTATCCGGTCGACCTGGATGCGGTCATGGACAAGGCTGCGGCCACCGGGATCGCCCTGGAAATCAATGCGGATCCACACCGGCTGGATCTGGACTGGCGAGCGGTGAGGGAGGCGCGGGATCGCGGCGTGGCGATCTCGATCGGAGCCGATGCCCACAGTGTTGCCGGGCTGAGCTATATGGACTACGGAATTAATATGGCGCGAAAGGGCTGGCTCAGTCCCGACCAGATTCTCAATGCGCGGCCGGTCGGCGATTTCGTAGCTCATGCCCGGAGGCGGAGGTGAGGCGGAGGGGCGGAGGGACGAAGAGGCGGAGGGGGGAAGGGACGAAGAGAAGGTCAGCCGTTCGAGTGACCCGTCCGCCCATTCGCCCCTCCGACCTTCTGTCCCGCCTCCAGGAGCTCTATCCGGATGCCCGGTGCGCCCTGGATCACCGCAACGCCTACGAGCTGCTCTGCGCCACGATCCTTTCAGCCCAGTGCACCGACGTCCGGGTCAATCTGGTGACACCGACCCTCTTCGCCCGGTATCCCACGCCGTTCGAGCTCGCCCGCGCCAATCCTGCCGATGTCGAGGAAATCATCAAATCCACGGGCTTCTTCCGAAATAAGACACGAAGCCTCATCGGGATGGCGCAGGCGCTGGTGTCACAGCACGGCGGCGAGGTACCCCGCACCATGGAGGAGCTTCGCCAGCTGCCCGGTGTTGGCCGGAAGACTGCCAACGTCATCCTCGGTAACGCCTACAGCATTAATGAAGGCGTGACGGTCGATACCCATGTCACTCGCCTCAGCCGGCTGCTGGGTCTCAGCAGTGAGCGAGACGCCGAGAAGATAGAGACTGAGCTGATGAAACTCTTTCCCCGGGAGAGCTGGGGCCTGCTATCGCACCTGCTCATTTTCCATGGCCGGAACGTCTGCATTGCCCGGCGGCCGCGCTGCTCTGACTGTGCGCTGGCGCAACTCTGTCCCTCCTCCGCTGTCCTCAACTGACTTTCCAACGGGATATCCTCATGCGTTTCGGCTTGGTTCTGCTGGTCCTGGCCTCTGCTGCAATTCAACCGGCTTGGAGCCAGCAGGGTGACAGAGCTGCCCCGGGGGCGCAGGTCGCTCGCGCGGTGGATGGAAAGGTGGTCCGGGCCCATTTGGAGTTCTTGGCCGACGATGCCCTCGAGGGCCGCCGGCCCGGTACCCGCGGTGGAGAGCTGGCGGCCAAGTACATCGCCGCTCAATTCCAGCGGCTCGGTCTCGAGCCTGCGGGTGACAGCGGCACCTACTTTCACCGCGTGCCCATAATCACATTGACCCCTACCCCCACCCTGCGAGCCGGAAGTTCGTCCGGAACTCCGCTGTCCTATCGTACCGACTACGTGCTCTGGTCCATGCGCAACGAGCCCACCACCAGCGTGCGAGGCGAACTGGTCTTCGTCGGTTATGGGATCGTCGCACCGGAGAACCAGTGGAATGACTACGCGGACCTCGATGTCAAGAACAAGATCGTGGTCGCACTGGTCAACGATCCGGGTTTGCGCGACTCCACCATCTTTCGAGGGCCGATCCTGACCTACTACGGTCGCTGGACCTA
>DASRIN010000462.1:0-3047 GCA_035649975.1 Gemmatimonadales bacterium | reverse complement strand
TACGGCTTCTCCGGGCTGAAGCGGGCGGAGATCGCGGACGCGGGGCCGGGGGAGATCGTCTGCGTCGCCGGCATCGAGGAGATCTCCATCGGCGACACCATCTCCTCCGCGGACGAGCCTCGGGCGCTGCCCCGCATCACCGTGGACGAGCCCACGATGATGATGGTCTTCCGGGTGAACGACGGGCCGCTGGCGGGGCGGGAGGGGAAGTACGTCACCTCGCGCAACCTGCGCGAACGGCTGCACCGCGAGGCGTACCGCAACGTCTCCATCCGGGTGGAGGACACCGACGCGCCGGACGCCTTCCGGGTGGTGGCGCGGGGAGAGCTGCAGCTGGCGGTGATCATCGAGAACATGCGCCGGGAGGGCTACGAGCTGACCGCCTCCAACCCGGAGCCGGTGACCAAGACGGTGGGCGGGGTGGTGCACGAGCCGATGGAGCTGCTGGTCTGCGACCTGCCGGACACCGCGGTGGGGGCGGTGACGGAGCGGCTGGGGCCGCGCAAGGGGCGGATGGTGGACATGGGGTCGCTGGGGTCGGGGCGGACGCGGCTGCAGTTCCGCATCCCGGCGCGCGGGCTGGTGGGCTTCCGCAACGAGTACCTCACCGTCACCCGCGGCGAGGGGATCATGTCCGCGCAGTTCGACGGCTACGAGCCGTGGTTCGGGCACATCCCCAAGCGCTCCAACGGCGCCATCGTCTCCGACCGGCTGGGGGAGACGGTGCCGTACGCGCTCTTCTCCATCCAGGAGCGGGGGCAGCTCTTCGTGGGGCCGGGCGTGCAGGTGTACGAGGGGATGATCATCGGCGAGCACGCGCACCCGTCGGACCTGAACGTGAACGCCTGCCGGGGGCGCAAGCTGACCAACATCCGCGCCGCCAACCGGGACGAGAACGTGATCCTCTCCCCCCCCAGGGAGATGGGGCTGGAGAAGTCGCTGGAGTGGATCGCCCCGGACGAGCTGGTGGAGGTCACGCCGAAGTCGGTGCGCCTGCGCAAGAGGGTGCTCTCGTCGAACGACCGCTACAAGCTGGACCGCGACCGCAAGCGCGAGGACCGCGAGTCGGAGGAAGCGGGCGCGGAGTAGCGGAGTAGAGGGCGGGCTTCGACCATGTCTCGGGACGTTGGACTGGTTCGAGTCATTCCGGCGGTCGTCGCGCCGCAGCGCGAGGGCTTCGAGCTCGAGCTGGCGCGGCTGCCGGCGAAGAGCGGCGAGCGCTTCCTGCTCCGCGCTCGAGGCGGCGAGGCGTTCCTGGATCTGAAGGCGCAGCAGGGCGAGTTCCTCTTCTCATACGGCGATGCGGCGATCCGGCGACCGCGGTCCAGGCGGGGAGCGCTCTTCGTGGACGCCCTGGCGGAGTGGCTCGGGCTTGGCCTTTCCGGGACATCTGCGAAGGAGGACGGTCGGCGCCGCCTGAAGTGCTCCTGGGGCCGGCTCGGGCGCGGCGCCGACCATTCGGGCGTGGAATGGGAGACGTTCAAGATGTTCTTCCGTCTGGGGGATCGGTCCGCGGAGCTGTTTCTGAGGCTCACGCCGTCGAGGAGCCGCGGGCAGTTCCTCGAGAAGTGGTCGCAGTACCGGCGCCCGCTGGTGGAGATCTTCGAACGCGTGCTCTCAGCGGACCCTCCCCGCCGCGTGCGGAAGCGGCGACTGGAACCTCCGGCCGCCACCGGACGCGTCCTCTCCGTCAATGGCGGGATGGAGGTCTCGATCCCGGCAGGGATGCGCCTGGAGGAAGTGGAGCGCCACTGGCGGATGACCGACGCCGAGAATGAGTTCCTGATCGAGCTCTCCTGCTTGGCTCTTCCTGAGCTCAAGGCCGGAGCACCTTCGGTGCCCGAGAGGCTGTCGCTCCTGATCTCGTCGAGCGAGCACGCCAACGCCGCGTCTCCGGTGGCGACCTTCGAGCGGGATGGGGCTCAGTTCGCCTGGAGCGAATACGCCTGGAGCTCGAAGGACACCGAGCGGCCGGAGGCGGCGCCTCGCCCGGCGCGGGGGAGATGGCTCATCTGCGCCAATGAGTGGTTCCAGGGCCTGGTCACAGGTTGCTGGTGGGAGTCGGACGTCCAGCGCGCGACGGCGGCTTGGAATGAGGTGGTGGATTCGATCCGCCTGTCCGGGCGCATCAGGAACCCGGAGGAGCCGATGGTGCGGGGATGAACGCCCGGCCACATAGAAGGCCACCGCCATCTGGCCTGGCGCGAAGTGCAGATCCACGAGCGCCTGCTAGACCTTCTGGAAAGCCTGGTGGCATGGCAGTTCGGAGGTCCATGGACCGGCCCTGCCTCGCTGAGCGGGCTGCTGTTGAGCGCATCCCGCGCGGCAGCCCTCAGGGGCCCACCCGGATCTCATCAGCTGGAACCCCGATGTGCTTCCTGATGCGGATTCCGGCGCTCGCGGTGCTCGTTCCGGCTCATCCTCCTCGCAGGTGCTCACCGGATTCCGGCAAGTTGCGATTCCCACAGGGCCGACGTCCACCTTGCCAAGGCGGGGGTCGAGGGTTCAAATCCCTTTTCTCGCTCGAAAACCGCCCGAGTTGCCAGAAGTTAGGCGACCAGGCGGTTGTGTTCGGGTACATCGGTGGCATCGATGAGCCGACGCAAGTTCAGGCACAGCGGCCCCTCCGGGATCGTCTGCTCCACCTGTCGGTGGAACTGGCGGCCGGAGGGGCCGTGGAGAACACGATCAGCCAGGCGTCATTCGCAAATTCCGACAGTGGGAACGCTATAGGCGCCGCCGTAGGCCACGACTCCTGCAGTCCGCACTGTCGCAGCGACCGTGTAGCCGACACAACCTCTCTCTGCATAGATCACGACCGTGCAACTGGCCCCGCTCGCGAGAGAGCTACCGGGGACGCAGGTTCCCCCCGTGACGTAGGCCGTGACGGCTCCGGAAACGAGGCCTCTGCTCGTGATGGTCGCGGCCTGGCCGGTGCCGTTCCAGAATGTGGCGGTCACGAGGACTCGGTCGGGGTAGACGACGGCCGAGTTACTCACGAAGGTGAGCGGAATCGAAGGTGCCGCGACGGTGAAGCTGAACCCGCT
>DASRIN010000461.1:0-6344 GCA_035649975.1 Gemmatimonadales bacterium | reverse complement strand
TGCCGTCAATGGCCTTGATGAACTCGTGGAGATTATCTAGGGCCATGTCTAAACGTTTTTCGTGGCTACATACAAGGCACACACTCCGCCCATCAGCAGCTCATAATCGACATTCGTGAAGCCACGGTCCTCGATCCGCTTCGCCAGCTCTGGCGGCGCGGGAAACACCCGGGTCGACTCTGGAAGCCAGCTATAGGCGGTCCTATGTTTGGAGACCCAGCGGCCAACCAGCGGTAGGATCCGGTGAAAGTAGAACCGGTACGCCGCCTTCAGCAGGCGATGGCGAGGGAGCGCCATCTCGAGGATGACCAGCCTCGCGCCGGGTTTGAGCACCCGGGCGGCTTCGGCAAGCCCCGCGTCGAGATCCACCAGGTTGCGGACGCCCCACCCCACCATCGCCCCGTCAAACGCGCCATCGGGAAACGGGAGCTCGAGCGCATCGGCATTCACCGGCCTGAGCCGCGGGGCCTTGCCTCGCCCCAACTCCAGCATCCGGCGGACGAAGTCGGCTCCGACGATACTCCCCTCGAACCCGCGCTGCCTTGCGAGTGCGGCCCCGAAATCGAAGGTGCCGGCGCACAGGTCGAGATAAATTCCGGCAGGGGCTCGCTGCCACCCCAACCTCTGGATGGCGTGGCGTCTCCATCCCTGGTCCAGGCGGAAGCTGATGATGCGGTTGAGGCGGTCGTAGGTGGGAGCAATTGCAGTGAAGATGGCCCGAACGTAGGCCCGCTTCTCCGGACCGCCCCAAACTGGTAACTGACGATCCGAGGCTAACATAGGCGCTGAATGTAGTCTTTGGGGAACACCCACCGCAAGCCGACTGGCCGTTGCCTAGCCTGCAGCCGGAGTGGGCCAGCCTCAGTGACCAGGATGTGGTCCTCCGGGCCCGCTCGGGGCAGGAGTCCGCCTACCGGGAGCTGATCCGCCGCTACGAGCGGCCGGTGTTTGCCCTGGTGTTCCGAATGGTGCGGGATCGTGAGCTGGCCGAGGACCTCTCCCAGGAGACCTTCGTCAAGGCACTGAACGCGATCGACTCCTATAGGCCCGAGTTCAAATTCTCGTCCTGGATCTTCAAGATCGCGAACAATGCCGCCATCGACCATCTGCGCCGGCGGGAGCTGGACACCCTTTCCCTGGATGGGTCGCCTCACGCGGAAACGCCGGAGGCGATGCAGGCCACCGCGCTCCAGATCGGCGCCCGGCAGGAGACCCCGCTCGATACCGTGGAGGCCAAGGAGCTCGGCACCGCAATCGAGGCCGCTATCGGATCACTCCGCCCCGAGTATCGCTCCTGCATCCTGCTGCGACACGTCGAGGGCAGGGCCTACGAGGAAATAGCCGAGATTCTCAACCTGCCGCTCGGCACGGTGAAGACGTACATCCATCGGGCGCGCAATGAGCTGCGACAGTCGTTGGCCCATCTCAAAGAATGAAACCTTCACTTTCCCCCCAACGTAGAGGGGTCCACTTATGACCCGTCCTTCCGGAGCCCATCTCTCTTCCGATGAGATCGAAGCCTGCGTAAGCGGAGCTGTCAGCCCCGCCCTGCAGCAGCATCTGGAGGAGTGCCCCGCCTGCATGGAGCAGGTTCGCGTCGATCGCGAGATCGTGCAGCTGATCGGTGCGCTTCCTCTGATGAATCCCGCCGAAGGTTTCGCCGATCGGGTCATGGCTCGGGTCGCAATCCCCGATCCCTTCGCCCTGCGCTCGTTGCAGACCACTCGCCGCCGTCTCTTCGCCACCAAGAAATCGATTGCTGTTGCCGCCACTCTGGTCCTGGCCCTGCTGGGATCGATGGCCGGCAGCATAGCCTGGTCGCTGGCCCACCAGGACACGCTGGCCTCGCTCGGGACTTGGCTGTTTGCTCAGGGAGGCCAGGCCATCTGGCTCGGGGTGCAGGGGCTCGTGACCAATGTGATCGAGCAGCCCTGGTACGCCGGGTTCCGCTCGCTGGTGGAGAATCCGGGGCGCCTCGCTGCACTCTCGGCGGTCGGCTCCTTCCTGTACCTGGGCTGTCTCCTGGCCCTGCGTCGCCTCCTGGCTGTTCCGACTCAGCAGGTGGCCCATGCCGGCCTCTAAGCAGCTTCTCGCGCTGGTCACGCTGCTCATCGCTGTGGTTCCCCGCCCCCTCCCGGCGGAGACGCCTATCGACAGCATGGTCTCCGAAGCCATCGGCCTGGTGAGCCGGGTACGGACCCTGGTGCGGCACGTGGGGGGGAGCCAGGGACAAACCATCAATCTCGACGATCTCAGCCGCCCGACCCTGCTCGAATCCCGGCTTCGCCTGGCGCTCCAGCCATCCAACGGAGAGCTTAGGATCACCGTCCCCGGGGGAACGGCGCGGAGAGGCGATTTCAGCCTGGGCTCCTCGGAAAACCTCACCGGTCACCTGTTGGTGATCGGCGGCAAGGCGGACATCTACGGCCATCTCACCGGCAACCTGGTGACGGTCCAGGGCGACGTGATCCTGCATCCGGGCGGCGTTGTCTCGGGCGACGTACTCGCCCTCGGAGGCGAGGTCCAAGACCAGGGTGGCGAGATCGGTGGTGAGGTTAGGACTCTCAAGTCCAGCACCCTGCTCGCACCCGCAGCGGCCACCACCGCGCCCCAGGCGCTCAGCCCAATTCAGAGCGTGCTACGCCGCGTTGCCGGGGTCACCGGGGTGTTTCTGACTCTCCTGGTACTCGGCTTTGGGCTGGTCATGTTCGGGCGGCAGAATCTGGAGATCGTCTCCGATACCGTCTCCCACTCCTTCGGGCGTGCCTTTCTCGCCGGCCTGCTCGGTCAGATCCTGCTGCTGCCCACCTTCGGGATGCTGGTGGTGGGCCTGATTCTGAGTGTCGCCGGCATTCTCCTCCTTCCCTTCGCCGTGGCGGTGTTTGGATTGTTAACCGTGCTGGGCGTCGTGGGCGGCTTTCTCGCCGTGGCGCATGCCATGGGGGAGACCTACATCCGGCGGCGGATGGCACTCGGCGTGATGATCGGCTCGCCCAACAGCTATCGCTACGTCCTGCTGGGACTGGGAGGGCTGGCAAGTGTCTGGGCGGCGTGGGCGCTCTTCGGCTGGGTACCAGTCGCAGGGAGTATCGTGTGGGGTGCGGCGTTCTTCGTCACCTGGCTGCTGGGGACGGCAGGGTTTGGGGCCGCCCTCCTGAGCCGGGGCGGTGTCAGGGAGAGCTTTGCCGGCCGGCTGCTTCCACCCGAGGCGCTCACCGACGAGTACCTCTGGGCCACACCCCAGTTCGGGGTGCCGGCCGCGCGTCGCCCCGGGCCTCAGTCCCGCTCTCGCGGAGCGTGAGGTGCTGAGGGGAGCGGCACTCGCAGCGGTGCTGCTGGCCTGGGGCAGCACCGCCCAGGCCCAGACCATGCGGCCCTTCGGCACTTTCAGGCAGTGGCATGGGGAAACCCGGCTCACGGCCCGACTGGAGTACGCCGCCGGCCTGCTTCGGGTCGCGCCCGGGAGCGGCAGCCAGCTCTACCGGATGGACCTCTCCTACGACGACAGCCGATACGTTCCCATCAGTGACTTCGATCAGCAGTCCGGGTCCGTGGTACTGGGACTCAAGCCTGAAGGGCAGGGCGGCGTGCGAGTCGTATCGCGAGAGCAGCTGCGCCAGACAGCCACCGTTGCCTTTTCGCCCCGAGTAGATCTGTCCCTGGCCCTGGCGCTCGGCGCCACCGAAACCGACGTCGAGCTGGGCGGGCTCAGCGTCTCCAACCTGGCGGTCAAGACCGGCGCCAGCCGGGCGGTGATCCGGTTCTCCCAGCCAAACGGAACCCGCTGCGGGCTGGCGGCGATCAGCGCCGGTGCGGCCGAGGTGTCGCTGTTAGGACTGGGCAACAGCCGGTGCGATGAGATCGAGTTCGAGGGCGGCGTGGGGAAGGTCTTTCTCGATTTCTCCGGCACCTGGAGCAGCAGCTCGCGGGTGGAGGTCAAGATGGCCGTCGGCGAGCTCACCCTGCGACTGCCACGGACAGTGGGCGTGCGGATGCGGATGGACAAGTTCCTGGCGAGCTTCGAGCCGGTGGGACTGGTTCGGCGGGGGGAGTGGTTCGAGTCGCGGAACTACGGCTCCACCGACCGGCACCTGAATCTGGATCTCACGGCGGCGATGGGCGGGGTCAATGTGGAGTGGGTGAAGTAGAGGTGTCACCCCTCGAGACCCTCGGCTACGCGCTCGGCACATCCTTCGCCTCGGGTCTCAACCTCTACGCCACTATTGCCGCCGCGGGGCTGTTCCAGCGCCTCGGCATCGTTCAGCTCCCCGATACCCTCCAGGTGCTGGCCAATCCCTTCGTGATGGGCGTTGCCATCACCCTGTTTCTGATCGAGTTCATCGCCGACAAAATCCCGTACGTGGACAGCGCTTGGGATGCGGTGCACACCTTCATCCGGCCGCCGGCGGCAGCAGTGATGGCCTACAGCGCGTTCGGATCCATTCCCGAGGAGTGGAAGGTGAGCGCGGCGCTGCTCGCCGGAGGAGTCGCGCTGACCTCCCATGGCGCCAAGGCGACCACCCGAGCCGCGGCCAATACCAGCCCGGAGCCGGTCAGCAACTGGACTCTCAGTCTGCTGGAAGACGGTCTGGCCGTGTTTCTGGCCTGGATGGCTGCGGCGCACCCGATCCTGACTGCGGTAATCGTGGTGGTCCTGGTGATCGTGTCGGTGCTGTTGATCTGGAAGCTCTACGGCTATCTGAAGCTGCTCGGCGGGCGCCTGCGCCGCTGGCGGCAAGGATCGTCACCGTCGCCGTCGCCGTAACCTTTGGCTATTCCAACACGGCGCGCACCCGTCCTCCCACACCTACGCCCAGTCGCCGGGCAGCCGACCCGTTCCGCACCGCAATCTCTATCGCACCGCCCGACCCGATGTAGGCCACCAGCCCGCCGGGCGCCACGTCGCTGAACGTGCGCCTCAGCGGCCCGAGATCCAGATCCTCGATCTCCAGCCGGGCACGAGTGGGAACCTGATCCGAGTCCAGGTTGGTGATCAGGCTGCCGAACCGGTCGACGTAGACGATCTCTCCCACGACCACCTTCCCCTCCAGGCGTGGCAGGGTATAGGCCAGCCGTTCAGGAATCCCGGCAAAGGGCTGCCCCAGTGAGGCAAGGCTGACTCCCCGGGCCAAGGCTGCTGCAGCGGGAGCGAACAGGTCGCGGCCGTGAAAGGTGGGTGACGCATGGCCAGGGATAGGGAGCGACACCACCTCGACGGCGGTATCGTGGAGAACCGGAGTGAACACCCCATTGTCGGGACCGACGAAGCAGTGATCCTGGGACCGGATGGCCAGCGCGGCCCGGCTGCTGCCCACGCCGGGATCAACGACCACCAGGTGGATGGTCCCCTCCGGAAAACGGTGCCAGGCTCGACCCAGGATGTATGCCGCCGATCTCACATCGCCCGGCACCACGAAATGACTGACATCAACCAGCGTGGCGTCGGGCGCGCCGCTGAGGAGCACACCCTTCATCTCCGCGACATAGGAGTCGCTGAGTCCGAAGTCGGTGAGGACCGTGATAATGGACCGGTTCACCCCCGCAAGATCGGCAGCGCCATTTTACGCCCCGCAGTCTTCTTCTGGAGCTCCTCGGCGATCTGGCGAAGACTCACCGCAGCCGGACTCTCCGGCTGAGCCACGATGACAGGCTGCCCCTTGTCCGCGAGCGCGGCGAGCTGGGGCTGAAGGGGAACGGTGCCAAGCAGCGGCGCGGCGATCTCTTCGGCCAATCGCTGCCCGCCGCCGGAGGAGAACAGCTCGAACCGGCGTCCGGTCTCCGGATCGGTGAAGCCGCTCATATTCTCCACCACGCCGACGACCGGCACCCCCACCCGCTCGAACATCTTCGCCCCGCGCAGCGCATCCCCCACCGCCATCTCCTGCGGCGTCGTCACGATAAGCGCGCCCGCCACCTGAGTGGCCTGCACCAGAGAGAGCTGGGCGTCACCGGTGCCGGGCGGAAGATCCACGATGAAGTAGTCGAGCTGGCCCCATTCGACGTCGCGGAGGAACTGGTTCACGATCTTCATGATGATGGGGCCGCGCCAGATCGCGGGGGCGTCCCGCTCGACCAGGAAGCCGAGCGACATGAGCTTGACGCCATGCGCCTCCAGCGGCTGAATCTTTCCCCCCATCACCGGCGGCCGGTCGAAGATCCCGAACATGCGCGGGATGTTGGGCCCGTAAACGTCGGCGTCCATGATCCCGACCTGAAGGCCGTTCTGCGCCAGCGCCACCGCCAGGTTGGCCGCCACGGTGGACTTCCCCACCCCACCTTTTCCTGAGGAAACCGCGATAATGGTGCCGAGGTTCGGCTGGTCGACCGGCTGGGGAGCCGGAGGC
>DASRIN010000460.1:0-3820 GCA_035649975.1 Gemmatimonadales bacterium | reverse complement strand
AGGATTCGGCGCGTTCATGCTGAGCAGAGAGCTGTTGGGTTCGGGAAACAGCAATGACCCACCGGGTTGCACCACCGATTGCAATGGAAACGCACGTCTCGGTCGGCCCTAATCGGCCCCGGCACCTTACCTCCATGGAGTCCGTAATGCGACGCATCTTTCAAATCTCGATGTTGTGCCTCGCTGCCGGCGTCGTGAACGCGTGCAAGCCGGAGACAGAGATAATCACCGAGGATATTCCGACTGCCGGAGTGCGTTTCGTCAACGCGGTTCCCGACACCGGAGGCATGGATTTCCGGCCGGTGGATATCGTAGAGAATACCACCTTCTACAATGTCGCCTTCAAGGGCACCACACTGCTCTATTACAAGAATGCCCGCGCCGGGACCCGGCACTTCAGGATCTTCCGATCCCCGACCTCGGGCACTCCACCGGCCGAGCAGATTGCCGTGGCGTCGACCGTGGTCTTTGACCTGCCCGCCGAGGAGCTGGAGGCGGGAAAGCGCTACACCTACATTCTCTGGGGTCTCTCCCGTCCCGGGTCGACGCCGGCGATGCGAGTCACCAGGATCGTGGATGACCCACCGGACCCCGGCGCCAATGTTGCTCTTCGTGTGATCAATGCCTGTGTGCCCGGTTCGTGCGGCACCGCCGCCGACGGAGTCGTGGACGTCCGGGCCTTCACTGCCGCCCAGACCATCGCCGCCCCGGCAGCCACGTGGACGGCCTTGGCACCGCTGACTGCCTCGCAGTACGTGAGCGTGGCAAAGGGGACGTACACCTACGATGTCCGGCCGGCCGGCGGAGCCACCTCGGGCGCTGCCTTGTCCAGTGCGGCGGCCCCGGCGGGAATCGCCGAGACCGTTGATATCGAGGCGCTGCCCGGAACCAACGTCTCCGGGTCGGCGGTCACCGCCATTCTGTTCCCTCGGAATGTCGTCGGCTCCCAGGCCCCGACCATCGCCACGCCAGGCATGATTTTCGTCTGGGATCGCCGGCCGCCTCGCTGCGCCACGATCGTCGCGCCGCAGGTGTGCCAGCAGTAGCGCGCTCCAGTATTCGGAACTCAGGGCCCCGGGTCGTTGACCCGGCGGCCCTTTTCCGTTTTGGGAGTTAGCTTACCCGCAACACCTGAAGGGGAGGACGCCCCCATGCAACTCTTCAAATCTTCGCTGTCCCTGCTCGCTCTCGTGTCGGTCTGGTCCACGCTCGCGCCGGGTGCCGCACAGGGACAGAAAGCACCGAAGCGGGAGCGGGACATTATTGCGCGGGAGGAGCTGGTCCAGGCCTCCGAGAAGTTCACCGATCTCTATCAGACCGTCCGGAGCTTGCGGCCCCACTTCCTCACGTCGAATCGTGGAGAGCGGACTCTTGGAAACTCGGGGAGTGCGGGTGCCGTGCCGGTCATCTATGTGGACGGACGACAGTCGGGGGGGCCTGATTACCTGAAGGGAATCTCCGCGAAGGATGTCGCCGAGGTCCGCTACCTGAACCCGAACAAGGCCGGCATGGAGTACGGCCTCGGCCACGAGGGGGGCGCGATCGTGGTGAAAATGTTCGTCAAGGAGAAGACACCATAACGGATCAAAGAGGGTTGGGATGATCGGAGCTGGGGTTTGGGGGTGGGGGTTGCCTCAATCCCAGGGATTCGCTCGTCAGGTTTGTTGATCCACAGATGGCCCAGATTCTACCGCAAAAAAAGCAGCTTCATATTTGTCGTGACAGGCTCGCCCTGATCAATCTGGTCTTGATCCCTCAAGTCCTGTCGAGATAGTGTGCCCTGTGCAGAGGCGACCTAGCGCTCGACCGGCCTTCGCTTCCGCTTGCCGCCGGTCTGGCTTGCCGGGCCCGCCGGCACCGGCACGGTCGCCGGATTCACATGGGAAAACAGGTCTTTCCGCACCTCGGGGTTGCCGAGTTTCCAGGCCACCCCGTCGGTGAAGTAGTGATGGATGTTGATGAAGGTCAGGATGAGCACCGGAGCGACCTTGTTGGGTTCCAACCCGAGGAAGCCGGCCACGACACTCATCGCGGGCCCGGGCACCGCCAGAACGACAAGAAAGCTCGCCGCGAGCAGCCCGGCGCCGTAGAGCGCCATATGCCCGGTGGCACGAGTCGCCGCGGTTCGGGTGGCCCGGTTCAGCTCGACTCGGGCGGGAAACTCGAGGTACTGGATGGCGTGAGCGAGCTGGACCAGGAAGAGCGCCGGAAGTCCCCACCGCCACATTGCCGCATACCACACGAAGATCGCGAACCATGCCACCAGGGCGCGGGCCGGTGGGAAACTTCCGGAGCGGAGCCGGATCTTCAGAATGCCGAGGCCGCCCAGCACCGCGGCCAGGAGCGTCGCTGCGGTGACCGCCTGATAGAGTGGCACCAGCCAGAAGGGTTCCGGCAGGCTGGTCTGCCGGAACCAGATGTTGACAAACCAGACCAGGTGCCAGACCAGGAGAATTCGCAGACTCGACCGGATCAGCAGCCGCTCGCTCTTGTCGATCCGCCCTCCGGCGAGATAGGTGTACGAGGCAATCATGCCCCAGACCTGGCCGGTGTAATGCCAGGCCAGGTAACCGCTCCCTACAGCCACCATGACCCCCACGAGCAGGGGGCGTTGCTGTTGAGCCTGCCACAGGGCGAGCAGAGCGTACCCCAGCAGAATCATCGGCATCCAGATGGCTGCCCACCGGTGTCGCCGGATCATTTCCCGGTCGCGGTAAATGATTCGATAGGAGGCCATGAAATGGGAGTAATTGATCAGGGCCTGGATCCAGATCAGCACGCCGATGTTGAGAAAGGCAAGATCTTCGCGCCCGGACAGCAGCATCGGGCCGATCAGCAGGATCGATAACCCGCCCACGCAGAGCAGATCGACAACCGGCGAAAAAATCGCCGGGCGGGGAGGCTGGGCAGCCCCGACGGCCGTGGCCTGGGCGGCGACCGCCTCGGCCGGTGGACTAGGCATCGGGGTAAGAAATGCGGCGGCCACGCGGCCCGCAAGCTAACTCGCTCATCCCGCGGGCAACCCCTCGCGCAGTTCCAGGGATTTCGCTATCATCGTGACGCGGGATCCCCTCCGGAGACGACCGATGCGACTTTTGGCCCCCTGCCTGGTGCTGACACTGGCCGCGCCGGCGGCACTGCTCCCCCAGGCGTCCACTCCAGCACAGACTGATTCCACCCCACCCAAGACCGCCAGGCTCTTCCGTGACAAGGAGCCGGTCACCATGTGGCTGCAGGCCGACTTCAAGACTGTTCTCAAGGACCGCGACACGTCGGAGGCCAATACCAGGCGCTACCCCGCGGTGTTGCGCTTCCTGAACGAGAAAGGCGACACCGTCAGCTTCGACGTGCACCTGGGGACCCGCGGCAACTATCGGTTGCAGATGCAGCGGGCCCACTGTGCCTTCGTGCCGCTCAAGGTGTATTTCGACAAGGAAAAGACCAAGGGCTCCATCTTCGGCGGAGAGGGCTCGCTCAAGCTCACGACGCACTGCAACAACGGAGATCGTTTTGAGCAGAACGTCTACGTCGAGTACGCCATCAACTCGATGTACAATCTCTTCACCCCCATCAGCCTGAACGTCCGGCTGGCCACGATCACGTACCTGGATCCGGGCAATCCCACCTTCACGGTGACCCGGGCGGGCTTCTGGAGCGAGGATCAGGATGGGATGGCGAAGCGGAATCGCGGCAAGATCCTGATGACGCAGCGGGCCACCGGCGCCGACATGGAGCCACGGCAAGCGGCGATCACCGACGTCTTCCAGTACATGATCGGCAATACCGATTTTTCGCTCTATGGGCTCCACAACATGCGGAT
>DASRIN010000459.1:0-6468 GCA_035649975.1 Gemmatimonadales bacterium | reverse complement strand
ATCGAAGACCATATACGCTCCCTTCACCCCGGGAACCGGCTCGACCCCCTTGGGCGACTCGCCGGCATACTGGTCGGCCGCCTGCTTGGTGGAGCTGAACGTCCGTCCCAATTCGGCCATCGGCGTCGGACCATACACCATAAGAACGGGACCGGATCCCCCCTCCCACCTCAGGTGACAGGCCGGACCCGCCTGGTCCTCCCCGCTGAACTCCTTGAGCTTCATCTCCTGCGTGACGACTGCGGGATCGATCGGAAGTGGATCGGCACACTGGCCCTGGCTCCTCGCCGATGCCAGCGCGCTGCCGATATACAGGGTCAAGAGATAATGAGTGGATGCAACCATCGTGGATCCTGTGGCTGAAGGTTTGGTTGTGCGCCTGTTCATTCTCGCACCAGCCAAGCTAGATCCGCCGCTCACGGCCGAATCACCCAGGAATCACGTGAAGGAGAGGGAGGGAGAGTAGAGCGAAGTTAGCGCTGCGGCTTGAGCTCCATCGCCCAGATGTCGCTCTGGCGAGTGCCGACGGTAATGAAGAAACGCTTGCCGTCGGTGGCGAACTCGGGACGGCTCGAAGGGTGAGCCGGGTCATCGAACCGGATGAGAAGTCTTGGGGTGCCGCCGGCGGCAGGAATCGACCAGAGGCTCGACCAGCCGGCCGGCTCGAACGCCTTGTAATAGATGGTCCTCCCGTCAGGACTCCATTGCGCCAGCTCCGGTGCCGGCTCGGCGGCGGGATCAGCCTTGAGCAGCTGGCGGGGCTTGCCACCCTGCGGTGCGATGAGCCACAAGCCATCGGAACGGGAATACACGATGGCCCGCCCGTCAGGCGACCAGCGCCCCGCCCATCCCCCGCCGGTGGTGAGCTGTCGAGCCCGGGTCCAGGCGGAATCGTTCAGTCGTGCAGCCAGAAACAGCTGACGCTCACCCGACACATCGGCGGTGAAGACCAGCCTTCGGCCATCTGGGGCCAGTCCGGGTGAGCGCTGGTGGGGAGGAGAATCGACCACCTGCTCCAGCTCCCCGCCATCAGCGGATACCAGGCGCACGCGGCGGGTACCAGCCTGGTAGGAGTGGAGCGCGATGACCCTGCCGTCGCCCGACCAGGTGGAGACGAAGTCGGCTTCCGGTGAGTGGGTGAGCTGCACCGCCTCGCCACCGGAGCTCGGCATCTTGTAGACCTCCTGGTTTCCGCTTCGATCGGAGTCGAAGGCAAGCCAGCGTCCGTCGGGGGACAGGGTGACACCCTCGATGGATTGGATTCCCTCGGTAAGCGGGCGCCCACCCGTCATGGACGCAACGCCCGCTGCCGGAAGGATGAAGGTCCAGATGTTTCCGCTGTGGGTGAAGACCGAGTACGCCAGCCTTTTCGCGTCGGCGGAGAGGCTAATGCCGTGGGCGTCGAGCCCGGTCGTCAGCCGAGCCGGGGGACCGGCCGGGAGTCCGGAGCGGGCCAGGTCTATACTATAGATGTCTCGATTGCCCTCTCGATCGGAGACAAAGAGAAGGCCGTGGGCATGGGGCAGCCAGACCGGGTTGGTGTTGAGCGACTGCGCGTCGGTGATCTGAATCGCCTTGCCTCCGCTTGCCGGTACGATCCAGATCGAGCTCGGCGCCACGTTCCCCAGATTGGTGGAGTTGCCCCAGGGAGCCTCGCCGAAGGTGAATACCGGGTTTCCAGAGACGCACGCGATCCACTTGCTGTCGGGTGACCACGCCAGCGAGTGAGGAGTGGGAACCTGGAAGAGTCGCCTGGCCCTGCCGCCGCTAACAGGCCGGACGTAAATGGCCCAGTTCTCGACGTAAGCCATCTCCTTTCCGTCAGGCGACCACGCCGGGTAGGCCACCCATCCTGATTTCTCGGACGGGTTGATGATGAGCTCCGGCACGCCGCCCAACGCATCGACCAGGTAGATCGCTCCACCGGACTGAAACGCGATCCGGCTGCCGTCAGGCGACCACTCGGGCCGGCGGTGAGACCCCGGCAACGCCTCCGTCAGCGCTACCGCGCGGCCGCCGCCTGTCTGTCTCATGAAGAGCTGGAACCGCTCGCCCGAGTCCGCCGCGTAGGCCACCATCTTCCCGTCAGGTGAGATCGCCGGGTCGAGCTCGAGCCGGTCATCGAACGCCACGCGGTGGGCTGCTCCGGGAAGCATCGAGCCGGGGGTACGCAGGCGGAGGAGCACCCCGGCGATGATGCCGCTGGTGATCAGCATGGCAGCCGCGATCGCGTGCCGCAATTCCAGCCTTCGGCGACCTGGTGATCGCGCCACCGAGGGCGGCAACTCGACGACTCGAGGTTCGGGAGCAGGAGCGGCTGCTGGGAGAGGCTCCGGCGCGATTGCGCCCGGCTCCTGGCTAAGGATCGCTTCCGCCTTTGAGGGCGACGAGGGTGGAAGTGCCGTACCCTCACTCCTCTTGAGCTCCGCGGCGTAGTCGGTCACCGCACGGTCGGGAGGAGCATCCAACTCCTGTTCCATCAGCACTTCGTAGATCCGCGCGTGCTGCAGGGCTCCGCCCCGGTCTCCCGCTGCCACCAGCGCGCGCATGAGGTTGACCGCCACCCGAGCATGCAGCGGATCCTGCGCCGCCAGCTTGCGCCACCAGGCCACTGCCCCGGCCCAGTCTCCCTCCCTCTCCGATCGCTTCGCCAGCTTCTCCAGCGATTCGGCGTGGCAACGGGCCAGCCCCGCCCGCTGCTCTTCCGCCCAGCGCTCGAACTCCGGGGCGCCGGGCAAGTGGAACCCATCGAGGAATGGTCCGATGTACGTCGCGGCTGCCTCTTCCAGTTTGCCCCGGGCTAACGCCTGCTCGAATTCCCCCACGTCGCTCGAGACCAGATCCGGGTTGAGCCGCAGGTCGCGGCTGCTGCCGAGAAAGACGTCGTCCGACCCCAGGTCCTGACGCAAGGCGTAGAGTGCCTGGTTGAGACCCCGCCGAGCTCGCTCCTCCTCGGTATCCGTCCAGAGGTATGCCAACACCTTCTCGCGGGTGAGACCCTGCTCGCCGGCACTGGCCAGGAGAGCCAGGATGGCGAGGCGCCGGGGTTGCGCCGCCGAGCCGCTGATGACTCCGCCGTTTCCGCGAACGTGGAGTCGTCCAAACGCATGTACCCGCAACACGTTGAATCCGGTGAGTCCGAGGTGATTCCGCTGTGACTGCCGGTTCTATACTAGGCGCCGTCAACCGGGGCGGCAATCGGCCGCCGATGGCTCTGACGTCACCAGCTCGGGAGGGTTTCACCATGAAAGCCACGCTCACTCGCCTGGGCGGAATCACGATGGTCTCGATGACAACGCTCGCGGGACTCGCCTCTCCAACGACCCTGGACTCGAAGGAGTTCAGCGCAGCAGTCACCGGAGCGGCCCACTCCACCATCTCCGGCGCGGCCAGCTTCGGGCGGGTCGCCGGCGGGCCCACCGCTCCCGATGTCCTCAGCCTGAATCTCGGCAGCGACAGCTCGGATGGAGCGGTCCAGTTCATTCGGCCATCCAGGAGCAGGCTCGCCATCGGGAGCTACCCAATCTCCGACCTCGCTCCCGGTTCGGATCAGTTCCGGGCTCTGGTCATGCTCGGCTCATCCGAGAGGCCCCAAGGGGTGTTTCGGGCGGAATCCGGCGTCCTCACCATCACCTCGCTGTCGGACCAGACTCTCACCGGCCGGTTCGAGCTCGAAGCGATCGGGTTCATGGCGGATCACCCCGAGCGCGAGGATCAGCGGGTACACGTCTCGGGATGGTTTACCGCCGCGCGATAGGAAGTCAGAGGAAGCAACCAGACAGAGTTCAATCTTTCAACGGGATCGCACATCCAAAGGAGTCATACCATGTACCGCTACACGCTTGCAATCGCACTGATGACCCTCGCCGCTTGCGACGATTCCGAAAATCCGCTGGCGCCAGCCGGGGACACCTCGGATGAGACTCAACTCCTTCAGAACGGGCCGTTGCTCGGCAAGATCGCGTTCAGTATGAGAGGCGTCGGAAATCAGACCGATATCTACGTCATGAATGCGGACGGCACGGGACAGACTCGGCTCACCACGGCGCCGGAGAATGAGTTCTCCCCTGCCTGGTCCCAGGACAACAAGCAGATCGCCTTCGTCCGCCCCCGGACCGACGGGGCGAATGTGGTTCATCAGGACATCTTCGTAATGGATGCGAACGGGTCCAACGGCCACTGGGTGTCGCCCACCCCCAACTCGGTGTCCCTCAATGATCCATCCTGGTCGCCGGACGGATCCCGGATCGCGGTGTGGACCGCGGGTCAGGATTTGGCGTACCTCGAGGTCGCGACCGGTGAGCTAAAGCCCATAGCGAGCTCACTGGGGCAGTTCAAGGGTTTTTACCCCTCGTACGATCCATCGGGTCAGAAGATCGTCTTCGGCGGAGGTGGCACGCTGTTTATCATCGACGCAAACAGCTTCGGGCTGCTGTCCAAGATCGTTCTGCCCCCCGGGCTGGTGAACCAGCATCCGAGCTTTTCACCCGATGGCCAGAAGATCGCGTTCGCCGGCGGGGTCGCCCATGAACCGGGTGCGGACATCTACGTCGTTGGAGCGAACGGCACCGGCCTCACTCGGCTGGCCAGCTCGCCAGGAACCGAGAGCGAACCGAGCTGGTCGCCTGACGGCAACCAGATCGCGTTCGGCAGTGACCGCAGCGATGTGGACCAGATCTATCGGACCAACGTCGGCGGCGGCAGGCGGGCTCGGCTCGGCCCCAAGGGTATCCTTGCGGTGAGCCCAGCCTACTCGCACTAAGGAATCGCTCGAGCCACGCACCCCGTCCAGCCTATCGGCTGGGCGGGGATGCGGTACGTTATCGGGTTGGCCGCAAGGAGGATGGATGACCCCGGAACAACAGGAGCTGTTGCGGGAGAGCTGGCGACGGTTCGAGCCGACGCTCAAGGAGGCGAGCCCCCGGTTCTACCAGCGTCTGTTCGAGCTCGACCCAAAGGCCGAGCGGCTGTTCGCGGGGGTGGACCTGGAGGCGCAGGAGCGTAAGCTGATGACGATGCTGGCCGAGATCGTCCAGGTCGTCGACCAGCCCAGCGACCTGGTCAGCGTGGTGGCCGCGCTAGGGCGCCGGCATGTGCACTACGGGGTGCACGACGCCGACTATGAATCGCTGGGGGCGGCGCTGCTCTGGACTCTGGAACAGGGATTGGGAGACGCATTCACCCTCGAGGTCCGGGCGGCCTGGAGCGAAGCCTATCTCACCGTGGCGACCATCATGCGACGGGCAGCGATGCGAGAGGAGCTGACCGGAGAGCGATCGGCGCTGGACTGAAAACTCGCTCTCCGGAAGGTTATGCGCTGGCGGGGCAGTAGCTGCGGCTCTTTTTCCAGTTGCCGCCCACATAGGTGCCCTGCACGACGCCATTATCAGCCCCGCAGACCAGCGCTTCACCCAGTGTCTCGGCCTCACACCCCTGAATCGACGGGTGCTCGAGGTCGATCACCACCATCGGCCCAGTTGCCAGTGTCTATCGACCGGCGGGAATCCCCAGTGCCCTGGCCCCGCCGGCCGTCGCTGCATCGAGGGACGGCTGACGCCACCTCCCCTTCCCCGGTCCGCAACACCCCACGCCTCTCTTTGCGCAGGACGGGCTCACTCCGGCACCACCGCAGATGGCCGGTGCCCAGGGGCCTTCCCGAGCTCGAAAGACTTGCGGGCAGAGCCGTAAGCATGGCCGCCACGCGACGAGTGGATGGGAACCCCTAGCCCGGTACTCAGACGCTTCATATCCTAGAGCATCTCCCCTACCCGGCTGGTGTGGTGGACGCACTAGACCGCCTCAAGCAAGCCCTGAAACATCGCTACACGATCGAGCGCGAGCTCGGCCGGGGCGGGATGGCGACAGTCTACCTGGCGCGCGACCTCAAGCACGACCGCCTGGTAGCGATTAAGGTGCTCCGCCCAGAGCTGACGGCCAGTCTCGGCGGCGAGCGTTTCCTCCGGGAGATCCGGCTCACCGCCCGGCTCGACCATCCCCACATTCTTCCGGTGCTCAACTCGGGCGAGTCCTCTGGCGTGCTCTGGTACGCCATGCCCTATGTCGAAGGCGAGACGCTGCGACAGCGCCTCAGCCGCGAGGTGCAGCTCCCGGTAAGCGAGGCGAGCAAGATCGCCCAGGAGGTAGCCGACGCTCTCGATTACGCGCATCGCCATGGAGTGATCCACCGGGACATCAAACCGGAGAACATTCTCCTCTCCGATACCCATGCCCGGGTCGCCGACTTCGGTATCGCCCGGGCACTGGAAGCGGCAGGCGCGGAAGAACTGACCGGCACCGGCCTCGCCATCGGCACGCCGGCGTACATGAGCCCGGAGCAGGCCAGCGGCTCGCCGGCCGATGCCCGCAGCGACATCTACAGCCTGGGCGTGATGCTCTACGAGATGCTCGCCGGCGAGCCGCCGTACACCGGCCCCACTCCCCAGGTGGTCATCGCTCGGCGCCTCAGCG
>DASRIN010000458.1:0-5297 GCA_035649975.1 Gemmatimonadales bacterium | reverse complement strand
TGTGACCGTGGGCGCCTGACCGCGGACGGCAGTTGGCTGCTCTGTCTCTACGGCGAATCCGGGATCGATCTTCGGGAGCCACTACGGACCGGCCGCTCCGATGCCGAGATTGCCGCGATCGTCGAGGAAGCCTGGAGGGCTCGCCAGGACCGTGGCGCCGAGCTGAGGGCCGAGTCGGTGCATCGAGGGGCTCTCTACCGGCTGGAGTCGCTCCGCGCCGATCCTCACCGGGAAATGCATACCCGGGGCGGCTGATGCCGCTCCACATTGCGCTGATCGAGCCTCAAATCCCTCCCAACACCGGAAACATCGCGCGACTGTGCGCGGCGACCGACACCTCCCTGCATTTGATCGAGCCAATGGGCTTCAGTATCAGCGACAGGGACCTCCGCCGCGCCGGTCTCGACTATTGGGACGCAGTGGACCTTTGGGTTCACCCGAACTGGTTCGCCTTCCGCGATGCGATGGACCGCTCCCGCTGTCTCTACTTTTCGGCCAAGGCACAGCAGAGTTACTGGGAAGCGCCCTATCGGGCCAACAGCTGCCTGGTCTTCGGCAGCGAGACCGCGGGCATGCCGCAGCGGATTCTGGAAAAGCATCCTGAGCGATGCTTCACCATTCCGATGAGCGGGCCGGTGCGGAGCCTGAACCTCTCGACCGCGGTGGGGATCGTGCTGTATGAGGCGATGAGGCAGGTGGGACTCAGTCGCCAGTCGCCAGTCGCCAGTCGCCAGGTGCCCGGGGAGTACGCGTCGAAATCAGGAGGAGCAAAATTGCCGGTTGACAATCCTGAATCACGGGCCCCACCCAGTGCTGACGACTGACGACTGACGACTGACGACTGACTCGACTTAAAACCACTATATTGCGGCGGTTTGACCGAAACAACTTCTCAACGCGCATGCGAGAGCCGAAATGCTGAATAAGGTCGCGGTGGTTGGGGCGGGAAACGTTGGCGCGACGGCGGCCCAACGACTGGCGGAAAAGAACCTGGCACGCACCGTGGTCATGATCGACGTGGTGGACGGGGTCCCTCAGGGAAAGGGCCTCGACCAATGGCAGTCGGGCCCGATCGAGGGATTCGACACCCGCGTGGCTGGCAGCGGCAATTACGACGAGGCTGCCGGAGCGGAAGTCTTTGTGGTCACCGCGGGCATCGCTCGAAAGCCAGGGATGAGCCGGGACGACCTGGTGAAAACCAACGCCGGGATCGTCCGATCGGTGGCCGAGCAGATCGGCCGGGTGGCGCCGAAGTCGATCATCGTGGTGGTCTCCAATCCTCTCGACGTGATGTGCTACGTAGCGATGAAGGCGAGTCGCTTCCCTCGCGAGCGCATCCTCGGCATGGCCGGGGTACTGGACACGGCCCGCTACCGAACCTTCCTGGCAGAGGCCCTCGACGTGTCGGTCGAGGACATTCAGGCGATGGTGCTCGGCGGACACGGCGACACCATGGTGCCGCTGGTCTCTTATACCACAGTCTCCGGGATCCCGGTGACCCAGTTGATCGACCGGGCCAAGCTGGATGCGATTGTCACCCGGACCCGGAATGGGGGTGCCGAGATCGTCGGCTTCCTCAAGACCGGATCGGCCTATTATGCGCCGAGCGCCGCCGCCGTGCAGATGGTGGAAACCATTGCGCTGGACAAGAAACGGATCTTGCCGTGCTCGGCCTGGCTTCAGGGGGAATTTGGATTACGGGATGTCTTCTGTGGCGTTCCATGCAAGCTGGGGCGCTCGGGTTTGCAGCGCATCATTGAGGTTACGCTCACCCAGGTCGAGCAGGAGGAGCTCCAGAAGTCAGCGGAAGCGGTTCGCTCGACCCAGGCGCTGGTGGACATCTGAGCCGGGCGGGTCAGATGAGCCGAGTCCGATTGCTGTGGGATTCCTCGGTCGGCAAGAAGGTGATCATGGCGGTCACCGGGCTGATTATGGTGGCCTATCTGATCATCCACGTTCTCGCCAACCTGCTGGTGTTCCAGGGCCCCTCCAAAATCAACGCGTACAGCGCATTTCTGCATGGGGCCGGGGGTGCCCTCTGGGCAGTGCGGCTGGTGCTCCTCGGCGCATTGGTCCTTCACGTGGTTGCCGCGGTCCAGCTCGCCGGTCGCGGCTTCGATGCCCGACCAGTCGGCTATGCCGCAGGCCGGGAACCGCAGGTCTCAACCTGGGCCTCTCGCACGATTCGCTGGGGCGGGGGACTCATCCTGGTTTTTCTGGTCTATCACATTCTGCATTTTACGGTGGGAACGGCCCATCCCGAGTTCGTCGAGGGTGACCCCTACCACAACGTGTCGAGCGGGTTTCATAATCTGGGCGTCGTCATCGTGTACCTGGTAGCAATGGCCGCAGTGGGGCTGCATCTCTATCACGGGCTCTGGAGCAGTGGCCGTAGCCTGGGAATGAGCCCGCCTTCGCCCAATCCGTTCCGGCGCGCGGCGGTACTGGTGCTGGCACTGGTCATCTGGCTCGGGTTCACGGTCATCCCGCTCGCCGTCTACGCTGGAGTGGTGCGGTGATCCAGCTCCGTTCGAAGGTCCCCGGTGGGCCGATCGAAGAGAAGTGGGACAAGCACCGTTTCGAGATGAGACTGGTGAATCCGGCCAATAAACGGAAGCACACGATTCTCATGGTGGGGAGTGGGCTGGCCGGCGCGTCGGCGGCAGCCTCGCTCAGCGAGCTGGGATACAACGTGAAGTGCTTCTGCTTTCAGGACTCTCCCCGCCGAGCCCACAGCATCGCGGCGCAGGGCGGCATCAACGCGGCGAAGAACTACCGCAACGACGGCGACAGTATCTATCGTCTGTTCTACGATACCGTCAAGGGCGGGGATTTCCGCTCTCGGGAAGCGAATGTGTACCGGCTGGCGCAGCTGAGTGTGAACATCATCGATCACTGTGTTGCTCAGGGCGTGCCGTTCGCTCGTGAGTACGGCGGGCTCCTGGACAATCGGTCGTTCGGGGGTGCCCAGGTCTCCCGCACCTTCTACGCCCGGGGACAGACCGGCCAACAGCTGTTGCTCGGGGCCTATCAGCAGATGGAAAAGGAGATCGATCGCGGTGGAGTGACCATGTTCCCCCGCACCGAGATGCTGGACCTGATCGTCATCGATGGGCGCGCCCGCGGGATCGTGACCCGGGACATGGTGACCGGCCGGATCTCATCTCATCTGGGCGACGCAGTGGTACTGGGCACCGGCGGCTACGGCAACGTGTTCTACCTCTCCACCAACGCCAAGGGGTCCAACGCCACTGCCATATGGCGAGCCTACAAGCGGGGCGCGGCCTTCGCCAACCCCTGTTTCACTCAGATTCACCCCACCTGCATTCCAGTGAGCGGCCCCAATCAATCGAAGCTCACGCTGATGAGCGAGTCGCTTCGAAATGATGGCCGAGTCTGGGTTCCCCGCCAGGCCGGGGACCGTCGCCAGCCCACTGAGATCGCGGAAAGCGAGCGGGACTACTATCTCGAACGGAAGTATCCCAGCTTCGGGAACCTGGCCCCTCGGGACATTGCTTCCCGGGCCGCGAAGGAAGTGTGTGACGAAGGACGCGGGGTAGGGGAGAGCGGTCTCGGCGTCTACCTCGATTTCGCCGATGCGATCCGCCGGCTGGGTGAGCGGAGCATCCGCGACCGCTATGGCAATCTATTCGAGATGTACCAGCGGATTACCGACGAGAATCCCTATCGGGTCCCGATGCGGATCTTCCCGGCAGTGCACTACACCATGGGCGGGCTCTGGGTGGACTACAACCTCATGAGCACCATTCCCGGCTTGCATGTGATCGGCGAGGCAAACTTCTCCGATCATGGCGCCAACCGCTTGGGTGCCAGCGCACTGATGCAGGGTCTAGCCGACGGCTACTTCATTCTCCCGGCGACTATCGGTGAGTACCTGGCTTCGGCGAAGCTGGAGAAAGTGACCGCGGACCACCCGGAGTGCCGGCGGGTCGAAGCGGACGTGACCGGATATACCCGGCGGCTGCTCGAGATCCAGGGCAAGCGCACGGTGGACTCCTTCCACCGGGAGCTGGGCAAGTTGATGTGGGACTATTGCGGGATGTCGCGCAGCGCTGAGGGACTGCGGAAGGCGCTCAGCCAGATCCCTCCCTTGCGCCAGGAGTTTTGGCGCAACGTCAACGTGCCCGGCAGCGACACCGAGCTGAACCAGGCCCTGGAAAAGGCTGGCCGGGTGGCCGACTTCCTGGAGCTGAGTGAGCTGATGTGCCTCGATGCACTGCAGCGGGAAGAGTCCTGCGGCGGCCATTTCCGGGTTGAGTTCCAGACCCAGGACGGAGAGGCCCTGCGGAACGATGAGGAGTTCGCCTACGTAGCGGCCTGGGAGTATGCTGGCCCCGATCTCGAGCCGGCGCTGCACAAGGAGCCGCTGCAGTTCGAGTATGTGCCGCTGGCGCAGCGGAGTTACAAGTGAACCTTACCCTTCGAATTTGGCGCCAAGCGGCTCCCACGGCCCCCGGCCGGCTGGTCGAGTACCAGGCGACGGAGATCAGCCCGGATGAGTCCTTCCTGGAGATGCTGGACGCGGTGAACGAGCGGCTGGTCGAAGAGGGAGAGGTGCCGATTGCGTTCGACCATGACTGCCGGGAAGGCATCTGCGGATCGTGCAGCCTGATGATCAACGGGGTGGCCCACGGGCCGATGCGCGGCACCGCGAGTTGCCAGCTGCACATGCGCAGCTTCAGGGACGGCGATGTCATTACCGTTGAGCCCTGGCGGGTCCGGGCATTTCCCGTGGTGCGGGATCTGGTGGTTGACCGGACCGCCCTCGACCGGATCATCCAGGCCGGCGGCTATATCTCGGCGCCGACCGGCGGAGCCCAGGATGCCAACACCATCCTGATTCCGAAGGAAACGGTCGACACCGCCATGGATGCCGCCCAGTGCATCGGCTGCGGCGCCTGTGCTGCGGCCTGCCCCAACGGCTCCGCCTCGCTCTTCACGGCGGCCAAGCTGGCGCATCTTGGGCTGCTGCCGCAGGGGCAGCCGGAGCGCTACCGGCGGACGCTCCAGATGGTGGCTCGGATGGACATCGAGCGCTTCGGCGGCTGTACCCTGTACGGAGAGTGCCAGGAAGCCTGCCCCAAGCTGATCAGCATCGACACCATTACCAGGATGAATCGCGACTTCCTTCGGGCGAGCCTCACCGCCGGCCGGGGAGCGGTAGCCGAGTCCGACTGATTCTCGTGAACGGCCTCCGGCTGGCCGCGGCACTGCTGGTACTGCTCTCCCGCCCAGCCTGGTCCCAGGCAGCACCCTGGATTCGCCTCGGCGCCAAC
>DASRIN010000457.1:0-2355 GCA_035649975.1 Gemmatimonadales bacterium | reverse complement strand
AAGCCCGAGCCACCACCCCGGCCGCACCAAACGGACCATGGGCGACTCCTCATGCTCACAATGTGTTGAAGGGTGGTGGCACCTCCGGGGATCGTCGGATGCACTGATGGGCTGTCTAAGGGAAGGTCTAGAATCAAGAGTCTAGAGTCAAGGGAGAAGCAGCCGACGACCGTCTCCTTCCCTGACTGTAATACCCCTGCCGTCGGCCCACTCCAGGAGAGGAATCAGAAACTTTCGGGTGATGCCGAGCCGATCCCGGACCGCCCCCGGGACGATGGGCCCCCTGCGGCCCAGGTCGTTCAGCACGCCGGTAAACTGCTCCAATGCCTCGCGGGCATAATAGCGGTCGTGTTCCACGGCTTCGATCCTGCCCCGCGCAGCTGCCAGACGGAGGAGCGGATGGAGGTCCCGCCGCCCGGTTGAGCGCTCCAGCTCGGCCACGGACGGTGGGGCCAAGTGCGCAGCCGAGAGGATCTCTACGATACGATCGATCTCGGCCTCTCCACCGGCTACTCGTGGTGCAAACCCCGCCAAAGCCACCACCCCATCGCGCCGGCGCAGACGGCCGGTGCGGACCAGGTCCTCCAGCGCGGCCTCGACAATCACCTGATTCACTTGAAGGCTGTGCCGCAGTGTCTCCAGCGGCATGCCAGGATCGCTGCCGTGTTGCCGATGGTAGTCGCGCACTACGCCGAGAGCTCCGGCTGCGGTCTGCTCTACGACCGGCGCGGACACCCACAGGGTGCCGAGCAGGCGTCCCTCGGGCTCGCGCCGCGCGACTTCATGGGCCTCGCCCTCGGGAATTCCGAGCAGGATGGGGAGAAGCGAACGCTCGATGCCCCCGGGACGTCGCCACAGCGCGCTGCGGAACCGCTCTGCCGTCTGGTCGGAAGCGAGTTCGGCCGGCCACACCGTGCGCCGCCGAGGGGGGAGCGGATCGAGAACTCGGCCTCCGCCAATAGTGGCCACCGGACTGAAGCTCCGCAGCACGAAGCGATCGCCCGCTCGGGCAATGAGAGAAGATTCGAGCTTGAGCCGGGCCATTCCCTTGCTCCCGGGCTCAACCACTGCGCGAGGAAGCGCCCGAGCCATCACCTCGGTGGTCCCCAACAAGAGGCGTACCCGGGTGCGCGCGGTCAGCGGACGGGGAGCTCGCTGATCGAGAGTAATCTCGACGTCTAGAGCGGCAGTTGGCGCCCAGGGAACTTGGTCGCCGACCAGCACCGCTCCCCGGGCAAGCCCGTGTCGCTCCATGCCGGCCAGACCAATCGCGCTTCGGGATCCGGGCTCCGCGCGGGTCACCTCGCGGCCAAAGCTCTCCAGGGACCGTACCCGGCCACGCTGCCCGGAGGGAAGCGCAACGACGCTGTCGCCCACAGCGAGCCGGCCGGACCATACCGTCCCGGTCACCACGGTGCCGACGCCCGGGAGGGAGAACACCCGGTCGATCGGCATCCGAAACGCGTCGGCCACAGGATGCCGCGAGAGTGCGCGCGCGTGCCCGGCCAGCCGAGTGCGGAGCTCCTCGACTCCACTTCCGGTTCGGGCCGAGACAGCAAGTGGAGGATCGAAGGCAACGGGTGACTTCGCGAGACGCTCGGCTACCTCGAGGGACACCAGCTCGAGCCAGTCGGGATCAACCAGGTCGGATTTGGTGATCAGCGGAATGCCGCGTCGGACTCCCAGCTGCTCCAGGATGAGGAGGTGCTCCTCCGTCTGGGGCATGATCGACTCATCGGCAGCGATGACCAGCAGTGCGAGGTCGATCCCGGAGGCGCCGGCGACCATCGTGCGGATGAAGTCTTCGTGCCCGGGCACATCTACGACCCCGGCCATGCGCCCGCCACCCAGGTCGAGCGGGGCAAAGTTGAGCTCGATGGTGATCTCCCGGCGGCGCTCCTCGGCCAGGCGGTCCATTGGCCGCCCGGTCAGGGCAGTGACCAGCGCGGACTTGCCGTGGTCGATGTGTCCCGCTGTTCCGATGATCATGCCGCGGCCCAGGGGCGCTGCATCCAGAACTCCAGGGCTGGGAGGTCCGCTCCCTCGGCAAGATGGTGGCGGATGTACCGCGCCAGAAGGCGGCGGTGAGCTGCTCCGTGACGGCTATCGAAGGTAGGCAGGGCCGAATCCGGATCGAGCAGCGACGCGAGATCGGTGCGATCCTCTGGCGGCAACTGGGTGGCTCCCCGCTCCGCTGCACAGGTAATGCAGAGCGCACCCCCGTCCCGGGTGCTGAACGGAAGCGGCCCCTCAGGGGGAATCAGCACGCCGTCGATGACGCAGGCATGGATCGAAGGGGCAAAGCCGAGGCTACTCACCAGCTGCCAGAGAAGCCGGAATCCAAGCGACTCTACC
>DASRIN010000456.1:0-7808 GCA_035649975.1 Gemmatimonadales bacterium | reverse complement strand
AACGCCCGCACCAACGAGGCGCTCAGCCGCACCGACAAGCTGGTCTCACCCCGGGCGGCCCTGCTCTTCAAACCAGTCGAGCCCGTCACCCTGTACTCCAGCTACAGCGTATCGGCCCTGCCCAGCTCGGGGGATCAGTTCTCCTCGATGACCGTGACCACTGCGACCCTGGAACCCGAGAAGTTCCGGAACTACGAGATCGGCGCCAAGTGGGACGTGCTGGACCAGCTTTCCCTGGCGAGCGCGGTCTATCGTCTGGACCGAACCAACACGACGGCACCGGATCCTGCCGATCCCACCCGGACGGTTCAGACCGGGAGCCAACGGATCAAGGGATTCGAGTTCAGCGTGACCGGCGCGGTGACCCCCGCGTGGCAGATCATCGGCGGGTATGCCAATCAGGATGCAAAGGTCACCAGCCGAACCGTCGCGGCCCCGGCCGGAGCCCGGGTTCCCCTGGTGCCCCGGAATACCGTATCCCTGTGGAACCGCTACCAGGCGACTCACGCGCTCGGTTTCGGGGTGGGCGTGGTCTACCAAGACGACATGTACGCCGCCATCGACGACGCCGTGACGTTGCCCAGCTTTACCCGGTTCGACGCGGCCGCCTACTATGCCATGAGCCGCCACCTCCGATTCCAGGTGAATCTGGAGAACCTGTTCGACCGGAAGTACTACGCTACCGCACACAGCAACGACAACATCACCCCCGGCTCGCCTCGCGCCGTACGGGTGGCAGTCACCACCGGGCTTTAAATCCCCAATCCCCACTTTGCCCGCCCGGCAGTCAGTCATGCCGGGCGGGCTTTTCTATGCTTAAGTCCGGCTGGCGGAATGGTCGCCCCATCCTCACATTCGACTAACTCTGCCATGCGATGCGACATATGATAGCGTCCCGCTGGGCCTTGCTCCTCCCGCTGGCTCTTCTCCTCCCCGACGCGGCCTCGAGTCAGAGTGGCCCTCGGCGCGCCGACCTGGGAATGCTCAGCTCCTCGCTCCAGGCCGTGGTGGCGAAGGTGGCGCCGGCCGTAGTCCAGATTCAGGTGGCGGCCTACGGGCCGGTCAGCGCCGGAGCCACGGGAGCGGGAGCCCTCCTCGGCAGCCAGCGGAGCACCGGATCCGGCGTCATCCTGAGCTCCGACGGGCTCATCATGACCAACGCTCATGTGGTAGCGGGCGGCCGCAGGTTCATCGTGGTGCTCCCCCGGCCCGCGGCGGCCGGCGCACCAGGCCGCTCGGTGCTGCCGCCGGTGTCGCAGGAGGTTCCCGCCACCCTGGTAGGGATCGATCGCGAGACCGATCTCGCGCTCCTCAAGGTCGCACTGAAGAACCTTCCCTTCGCCCGGCTGGGAGAATCCGATTCCATTGCGCCGGGACAGGTGGTGCTCGCGTTCGGCAGTCCCTTCGGGCTGACCAGCAGCGTGACCATGGGCGTGATCAGCGCGGTAGGCCGTCAGTTCCGGGACGAGGACCGGATGATCTACATCCAGACCGACACTCCGATCAATCCGGGGAACAGCGGCGGCCCGCTGGTGAGCGATAACGGACTGGTTATCGGGATCAACACCTCGATCCTCAGCCAGTCCGGCGGCAATGAGGGGATCGGCTTTGCTGCCCCGGCCAACATCGTACGCTTCATCTACGACCAGATCCGAACCGGTGGCCGAGTCCGGCGCGGAGAGATCGGTGTGTTTGCTCAGACGATCACGCCGGCACTGGCTGCGGGGCTGCGCCTGAGCCGCGAATGGGGGGTGGTGCTGGCCGATGTCTACCCCAATAGCCCGGCGGCCAAGGCGGGGCTCCGAATCCATGACGTCATTCTCTCGGTGGATGGCAAGCCGATGGAAAATGCGCGCCAGTTCGACGTCACCCTCTATGCCCAAAAGCCGGGAAGCTCAGTCAATCTAGAGGTTGGGCGCGGCCTGCAGCGGCTGACCCTGCCGGTCACCGTCGTGGAGCGGCGGGACCAGACCGACCGCTTCCGCGACTTGGTGACCCCGGACCGGAATCTCATCGCGCGGCTCGGGGTTCTGGCGCTGGATCTGACGCCTGAGCTGGCCCGGCTGATTCCGGATCTGCGGGACAACAACGGGGTGGTAGTGGCCGGCGTGGCGAGCGATGCCACTGGAGGCGCCGGACCGATCCCCGGCGACGTGATCTACGGTGTAAACGGCGAGCGGATCCGAACCCTCGCCGATCTCCGCGCCGCCATCAGCCAGATTGCCGCCGATTCCACTGCCATCCTCCAGATAGGTCGGCAAGGGCAGTTCCGGTTCCTGACGGTCACGCTCGAGTGAGCTGGGACGCGATCGTCGTTGGTGCCGGCCATAACGGGCTCACCTGTGCCGCCTACCTGGCCCGCGCCGGTCGTCGGGTGCTGGTACTGGAGAGCCGGCACCGAATCGGAGGCGCCTGCACTCTGGAAGAGACCTGGCCCGGATATCAGGTCTCGCCCTGCGCCTACGTCTGCGGCCTGCTTCACCCCCTGGTGATCGAAGAGCTGGAACTGGTGCGGCGCGGCCTCGAGTGGCATCCGGCCCTGCCCGGCCTGTTCGTCCCCTTCGAGGATGGAAGCAGCGTGCAGCTCTGGGGAGACGATGAACGGCTGGAGACGGAGATTAGCCGATTCGCGCCGACGGATCTGCGCGGGTGGAGGGCCATGTCGGCCCTGAAGGCGCGGGTGCGCGACGCGCTCCGGCCTCCCGGCCCCGGAGACGTCTGGATCGGACCCGCACCCAGCCGGGAACAGATCGAGTCCCGGTTGTGCCATGACCGTGAGGCTATCGGGCTTCTCTTCGAGTGGTCCATGGTCGAACTGGTCGAGCGTTACCTCAGCGATGAGCGGCTGCAGCTGGCGCTGCTCGGGCAGGGAGTGATCGGCACCAATGCCAGCCCGCACGAGCCGGGGACTGCCTCGATCCACTTTCACCATGCCTCCGGACGTATGGGCGGAATGCCCGGCATGTGGGGCTATGTAAAAGGGGGTATGGGGCGGGTGTCGTTCCTCCTGGCCGATGTGGCCCGAGAGGCCGGTGTGGAGGTGGCCACCGAGGCCCCGGTGAGCCGGATTCTGCCCGGCGAGGGAGTGGAGTTGGAGAGTGGTGAGCGCCTCCTCGCTCGAGTCGTCATCTCCAATGCGGACCCGCGCACCACGCTTCGCCTGGTGGGCGACGCGGCGGATCCGGCGTGGCGCGCCCGAGTGGAGCAGATCCCCATGACCGGCTGCACGGTCAAGATCACGGTGGCCCTGCGGGAGTTGCCCAACTTCCGAGCTCGGCCGGGGATCCTGGAACCGCATCATTTCGGGCAGGTGAACACGCCGCTTAGCAAGGCGGAATGGCGCTCGCAGTATCAGACCGCCCAGGCCGGCGAGCTGCCTGCCCGGCTCTGGACCGAGCTGTACTTCCAGAGCTCACACGACCCCAGCGTCGTGCCCGATGGCCGGCACATCATGAGCATTTTTGCCCAACCGGTGCCCTACCGGTTCACCACCGGAAGCTGGAACACCCGGCGTGACGAGGTTGCCCGGGTGGCGTTGGAGTCGATTGGCCGGTTCTGCAGCAACCTGCCCGACGCGGTGTTGCAGCTCGAGGTCATGGGCCCTCCGGACATCGAACGGCGGACCGGTCTTACCGGAGGTCACATCTTCCAGGGCGAATGCCTGCCGGAGTATATGTGGGACCGAAGGCTCCAACCTACCACACCGATGGAGGGCGTTTTTCTCTGCGGGGCGGGGACCTATCCCGGCGGGAGCGTGATCGGGATCAACGGCCGCAACGCGGCCGTGGAGGCGCTGAGGCGCCTCGGTGACGCCCCTCACAGAAAATGAGGCGTATCATATACTTAGGTAGAGTCGGCTTGCTGTCCGGCTTTATGTTTCGGGTCCGCGCGGCAGCTATTTTCCGGGGCTGCGGAGCAACGTGGGTAAGGACTTCATAAACTGAAGGGAGAGCAATTGCGCTGCTGCCGACCGGACTTCAAATTGGTGCATCCCTCCCGGACGGGATGTCTCCCAGCGGTTCAATGACCACGCCCATTACTTGCCTGCAGTGCAACGGCCAGCTCGGCCCAGGTGACCGCTTCTGCGCCCAGTGCGGAGCGGAGCTCTTGTGGTGCGCCAGCTGCGGTGAGTTTCTCCTCCAGGCTGAGGAGTCCTGTCCCAAGTGCGGTACCCCGGCGATCCCGCGTCCCGATTCTTACGAGGGTGACAACCTGGGTGAGGAAAACTCGCCCTGGGCCGAGGTGGTGAGTCGGCTCCGGCGCGCCACCCTGGGCGAATTTGAGATTGGGCACGAGCTGGGGCGGGGCGGAATGGCGGCGGTGTTTCTGGCCCATGAGCTGTCGCTGCACCGCGATGTCGCCATCAAGGTGATGTCGCCCGGGCTGCTGATGGGCGACGGGATGATCGATCGGTTCCGGCGCGAGGCCATCACCATCGCCCACCTCAATCATCCCAACATCGTATCAGTGTACTCGGTGCGGGCGGCGGAGGGGCTCCACTTCTTCGTCATGCGCGCAATCCAGGGCCGCTCCCTGGAGCAGGTGATCAAGGATGCCGGCAGGCTTCCCACCCCCATCGTGCGCTCGATCTTGCACCAGGTCGGCTCCGCGCTGGCCTACGCCCACCGGTTCAAGGTCGTGCATCGCGACATCAAGCCGGCCAACATTCTTCTGGACGAAGAGGGGAACGCGGTCGTCACCGACTTCGGCATCGCCAAGGCGGCGGAGGGGCCGAGTAACACGCACACCGGAATCATGGTGGGTACTCCGGCGTACATGAGCCCGGAGCAGTGTGCCGGCGGCGAGGTCTCGGGCGCGTCGGATCAATACTCGCTCGGCGCGGTAGCCTACGAGATGATCACCGGCACGGCTCCCTTCACCGGATCCACCTACTCCGTCATCCAGGCCCACGTGGAGCAGCCTCCTCGTCCGCTGCGCGAACACGCCGAGCACTGTCCGCCGGAGCTGGAAGCCGCGGTGCTTCGCATGCTGGCCAAGAATCCGGAGGAGCGCTGGCCCGGAATGCAGCAGGCGCTGTCCGCGCTGGAAGCTGCTCCGCTCCCGGAAGACGATCCGCTGCGTGCCGAGTTGAGTCGGTTGGCCACCGCAGGTGCTCGCAGCAGCTTCCCCAGCTATGGATCCGGCCGTAACGGGGGCAAAACGTCGGCAGTACTCCAGGTCACTCCGCCGGGGATGATGCGGGCCATCACCATTCTGCCTCCACCTCCGGGGCTCGAGGTCGGCGACAGTTTCCTGCTGGTGGCGCGTGTGCACGACGGAAACGCCGCCCGGCTCCCGACCGGCCCGGTAGAATGGAGCAGCGATTCTCCCGGTGTGCTCCGGGTCAACCCCACGAAGGCCGTAGCCACCGCGATCACTCCGGGCACCGCGCTCATTCGGGCCGTCTGCGACGGGAACGAGGGCCGCCTCCGGGTGACGGTACTGGCTCCCCGCGCCGACGCGATCGTAGTGAAGTCCCTGGAGCGCCCCATCACGGTGAGTGATGAAGTGCGGCTGGAGGCTACTCCGCGCGATAAGCGGGGACGGGTCGTCACTCGGCCGGTGACCTGGCACTCGGACGATGATTCCGTTGCAACGGTCAGCATCGATGGAGTGCTGGTCGCCCGGTCGGCCGGCTCCACCCGGATCACCGCCGAGCTGGACGAGGCCCGGGCCAACGTCTCGATCACCGTGCTGGCCCCGCGAGTGGCCGCGGTGCACATCTCCCCGGCGCCGGACTCCATCGTGGCGGGCGATTCCTTCGCCCTCACGGCCACTCCACTGGACCGGTGGGCCGGACCGCTCACCGATCGCAGCGTGGCCTGGAGCGTCAGTGACGTAAACGTGGCCATGGTAACTGCCGGCGGCTGGGTCATCACCCGGAACCCGGGCCTGGTGGTGCTCACCGCGGTCTGCGAGGGCGTCAGCGCATCGGTCAGCGTCAACGTGGTGGAACGCCTGGCCGCCCCGCTTCCGAGCCCGCCGCGCGCGGCGGTCACAACCAGCGCTCCTCGTTCCGATCCAGAGCCCTGGGAGATGCCTCCCGAGCCGCGCATTCCTGATCCTCGCCGCGCCCGCTCCCGTCCGGGGTGGCTGGTTGCATTAGGCGGTGCGTTCCTGATCGGCGGTGGTCTCTGGTTGGTTGGGGGGCGCCGGCAGGAGCCGGTCGCTCCTGCTCCCGCCGAGATCGCGGTGGCGCCTCCGGATTCGAGCTCGGCCGGCTATTCACCCTCCGGAGCGGCTACTCTCGGCGCCGAGGAAGCCCCCAGCCGCTTCTCCGTAGCCATCACCCAGCGCCCCCCGCGCCCACTCGCCGTGGGCGGCTCCAGCAAGGTCGTGGCGGAGGTTCGCGATTCCTCTGGCAAGCTAAACGACCGGGAACGGGTGGCTTGGAGCTCCACCAATCCCGGAGTGGTTTCGGTCGACTCCAGTACCGGTGAGCTACGAGCCGTGGCGCCGGGCCGGGCTCAGATCATCGCGGTTGCGGGTGCAGGCCGCGACACGGCGAGAGTCCTGGTGCGCGCAGCCGGCCGGGAGACACCGGTCTCGAGTCAGCCGGCTTCGCTCTCGATCGCTCCTATCGAACAGCTCAGGGTGGGTGACACGGCTACGCTGCAGCTCACCGCTCTGGACCAGCGGGGCCGTCCGGTCCGTCCCAGCCGGCTAAGCTGGAGCTCGAGTGATCCCGTCGTGGTGGCAGTGAATACCCGAACCGGAGCGGTGCGGGCAAACGCCACCGGAAGCACTCTGATCATCGTTCGCAGCGGGGACGAGTCCGCTATTGCCTCGATCTCCGTCCTGCCCGCAGCAGTGGCATCGGTCGGTATCGCCGGCGCCCGGGCGCTGAAGGTGGGCGATACACTGGAGCTGCGGGCGGAGGCACGTGACACACGCGGTCGTCCGCTGGAGCAGCGGGAGACGACCTGGAGCAGCAGCGATTCGAGCATCGTGACGGTGGATGCCACGGGCGTAGTGGTCGCGACCGCTGCGGGGTCGGCCAATATCACCGCTACGGCTGAGGGAAAGACCGGGACGGTTCGCATCACGGTCCTGCCCCAGCCGCGCACGGGCCGCACCGATGCCGTCGAGGACCAGGCGCCGGCCAAGGCCGAGAAGGTTTCGGCGGAGCCACCGGTAGCCGATCCGGCGGCCACCCGGCAGCAGCGGATCGACCAGGTGCTCGCCGGAGTTGATCGGTGCTACGTCGCGCTACGGGACAAGGACATGGGGCGGGTCGCGGCGCTGTACCATCCCGAGACCAAAGCCGATCAGGAGAAGCTGAGCAGGCTGGGACGAATCTTGCAAACCAGAGAGTGGAACGCTCAAGTCGGAGAGCGCGAGGACGGTGCCCAACGGCTGGACAACGGCTCGGCCAGCATGGAGTTTGGCTTCCGGCTCAGCTGGAAGGATGCATTTGGCGGCCATCTGAGCAGCCGGCCGGTGTTCCGGGCCGAGTTCACCGAGAGCGGTGGCGGGAAGCTGGACCTGGCCAGCTGCCGGATCGTGAACTCGCCGAAGCTCTAGGATCAGCCGCCCAAGCCGACTGCCAGTCCCAACCGAACCACGATATTGGTTCCTGAATCCGAGTCGAAGGACTGATTGATGGGCGTGCCGTTGCTGGTCTCCCCGGTCAACGTCCCACCCCCCCGCCGGTTGTACCCGAACGTTGCACCGGCATCGAGATTGAGCCTGGGCCCCAATCGGTAGAGCAGCCCGCCGCCGCCGTTGAGCTGCATGAAGGTAGATGAGAGGTCGAGATCGCCACCTGAGAAGCCGGCCTTCAGCAGCGAAAATCTGGCCGATACATA
>DASRIN010000455.1:0-3780 GCA_035649975.1 Gemmatimonadales bacterium | reverse complement strand
TGGCGACTGGCGACTGGCGACTAGGGACTAGCGACTAGCGACTAGCGACTAGCGACTAGAAGTAGTTGCTGCTGATCCCGCCATCGACCACGAGCACTGCGCCGTTGGTCCAGGCCGACTCGTCCGACGCCAGAAAGATCCCGGCATGGACGATGTCCTCCGGCTGGCCGAACCGGCCCGTGGGGTTCCGGGCCAGGCGCACTCGCTTGGCCTCCGGGTCCTTGAGCAGCCACTCGGTGAGGAGCGGAGTCTCGATCGGGCCGGGACAGATGGCGTTGCTGCGCACCTTCCGAGGCGCGAACTGCACCGCCAGCGACTTGGTGAGCGCGATGACCGCGCCCTTGCTGGCGGTGTAGGCGTCCTGGGGGACGCTGCAGCCGAGCAGGGCGACGAAGGAGGCGATGTTGATCACCGAGCCCCCGCCGCTCCGGATGATCTCGGGAATGCCGTACCGGCAGCAGAGATAGATACCCTTGAGGTTGACGGCGAGGGTCCGGTCCCACACCCACTCCTCGGTGTCGATGACCGAGCCGTCCTCCGCCATCATGATGCCGGCGTTGTTGTACAGGACGTGGAGTCCGCCATAGCGCTTCACCGTGGCGGCTATGGCATTCTTGACGTCTCTATCCTTGGTGACGTCGCAGGGCACGGCAACGGCGTCGCCCGAGCCGGCGGCTTCCTCGCGGGCGGCCGCGGCCGATTTCTCGCACGCCTCGGCGTTCAGGTCGGCCACCGCCACCTTGGCGCCTTCGGCGCAGAACATCGCCGCCGCCACTCGGCCCATCCCACTGGCCCCGCCGGTCACGAAGCAGACCTTACCATCCAGTCGCATTGAAACCCTTCAGCTCAGATGAATGAGGGTGGTTGGGTGGCCTGACCGCCTGACTGCTCACCCCCGCTCTAGATACCGCTCCCGCTCCCAGCAGGTCACTACACTGTCGTAGGCCTCCTGCTCGACCCGGGCAGTGTTCAGGTAGTGCTCCACCACCTCTTCGCCGAAGATCTGCCGGGCCAGCGCGCTCTGCTCCAGCAACTGTGCCGCTTCCCACAGCGCTCGGGGAATCCGGGGCACGCCGCGCGCCTCGTACGCGTTGCCCCGGTATTCGGCGGGCGGCTCGATCCGCTGCTCGATGCCGTGGAGCCCGGCGCCGATCAGCGCGGCATATGCCAGATACGCGTTGGCGTCGCCGCCGGGAAGCCGGGTCTCGATCCGGAGCGCCGGCCCCTCGCCCACGATCCGAAAGGCGCAGGTGCGATTGTCCCGGCCCCACACCAGGCTGGTGGGCGCCCAGCTTCCGGGCGCGAAGCGCTTGTAAGAATTGACGAACGGTGCAATGAAGAAGGCCAGCTCCCGGATGCCGGCGATCATTCCGCCCAAGAAGTGGCGCATCGTCTCCGACATCCCGTAGGGCGAGGCGCCGGGCTGAGCGAACACCGGGTCACCGCTCCCGGCATCGCTCAGGCTCAGGTGCACATGCGCGCTGCTTCCGGTCCAGGTGTGGTCTGGCTTGGCCATGAAGGTGACCGCGTGCCCACTCTGCCAGGCCATTTCCTTGAGGCCGTGCTTGAAGATCACATGCCGGTCCGCTGACTCCAGCGCCGTCGAGTAGTGGATGTTCACCTCGTGCTGGCCCGGCGCCGCTTCGCCCTTGCTGAACTCCACCGGAATCCCTGCGGCGCACATCTCATTGCGAAAGCGCCGGTAGAGCGGCTCAGCTTTGGTGGCCTGCAGTAAGTGGTAGTCCTCGTTGTACCACCCGAAGGGCTCCAGATCGTGGAACTTCTTTCTGGCGGCGGCCTCGTAGCTGTCGCGCAGGAGGTAGAACTCGAGCTCGCTTGCCATGAGGGCCTCGAATCCCACCTCGCGGGCCCGCTCCACCTGGCGGCGGAGCACCGTCCGGGGCGCTACCGGGATCAGGGTACCGGAGGATTCGTCTTGGACGTCGGCCAGCACCAGCGCGGTCTTCTCCAGCCAGGGAACGATCCGGAGCGTGGCCCAGTCGGGAACGGCGAGATAGTCACCGTAGCCCGTCTCCCAACTCATCAGCCGGTAGCCGGCGGGGGTGCGCATCTCCATGTCAGTGCCGAGGAGATAGGTGCACACGTGGGCGCCATGGTGCGCGTGATCCAGGAAAAACTGGCCGGTTACCCGCTTTCCCATTAACCGACCCTGCAGATCGGTGATGGCGCTGATAACGGTGTCGACCGAGCCGTCGCGGATGCACGACCCGAGCCCCTCCAGATCCATCGATGCAGTGCGCTCTGCCGGCCGGGGCACGCGGTCTCCTCGGATTGGGTGGGGGAAGCTATCGGGGGCACGCACCGAAACGGAAGCAGCCCCGATCAATTCCTATTGACGTAGTCCCCTTTGCCTTTTAGGATGGAGCGCGTTTTGGAAAACTATTTGAGAATCATTCTCATCATAGGGAATCACCGTGACAAGCCGTATCGCCCTCCTTTTCCTCCTTGCGTGCCTGCCCGCTACAGCAGTGGCCCAGGGTGATTCATCCCAGACGGCGCAGCGGGATACCACGCCGCTCACCTTACCCACCATCGAGGTGAAAGGCGCGGTCCGCCCGGCCTACCTCACCCAGCAGAGCACCACCGCCACCAAAACCAGCACGCCGCTTCGGGACGTCCCCCAGTCGGTCACTGTCATCACCCGGAACGTCATTGCCGACCAGCGGATGCAGAGCATGGGCGAGGTGACCCGCTACATCCCGGGCATCACCATGGGGCAGGGCGAAGGTAACCGCGACCAGCCGACCATTCGGGGGAACAACACCACCGCCGGGTTCTTCGTCAATGGGATGCGGGACGATGTTCAGTATTTCCGCGATCTGTACAACGTCGAGCGGGTCGAGGCGCTGAAGGGAGCCAACGCGCTGATCTTCGGTCGGGGTGTCGGAGGCGGAGTGCTCAACCGGGTGACCAAGGTCGCCGACTGGACGCCGATTCGCGAGCTGTCGCTACAGGGCGGCTCCTACGGCAACCGTCGCACGGCGGTGGACGTGGGCCAGGGAGTCTCGGACGCAGTCGCGCTGCGGCTCAACGGGGTGTACGAAAACTCCGACCTCTATCGCGACGAAGTCAACGTCGAGCGCTACGGCCTCAATCCTACCGCCACGGTCCAGCTCTCGCGCCAGACCCGGGTGCTGGCGAGCTACGAGCATTTCAGGGATGATCGCACCGCCGACCGGGGGATCCCGTCCTTTGCCGGAGCACCGCTTTCGGCCACGACGCCGCGCACCTTCTTTGGCGATCCCTCGCTGAGCTACGCCGATGCCCGGGTGAACATCGGTACCGCCAGCATCGAGCACACTACGGCCGGCCTCGTCACCCTGCGAAACCGAAGCGTCTTCGCCGACTACGACAAGATTTATCAGAACGTGTTTCCCGGTGCCGTAAGCCCGTCGGGCACCGAGGTGAGCATATCGGCCTACAACAACGCTACCAAGCGGCGGAACCTGTTCAACGAGTCCGAGGTCAGCTATCGCCTGGTGACGGGCTCCATCAGCCAGACGCTGGTCGGGGGCTTTGCCATCGGCCGGCAGATCACCGACAACTTCCGCAATACCGGTTACTTCAACGACTCGGCGACCACCATCACCGCCCCGGTATCGAATCCGACCATCGCGGTTCCGGTCTCCTTCCGTCAAAGCGCAACCGACGCCAACAATCATTCAACCGCTACCTCGCTGTCGCTCTATGGGCAAAGTCAGGTGGTACTCTCCGACCAGTGGCAGGCAATCGTGGGCGCGCGGTACGAGCACTTCGAGG
>DASRIN010000454.1:0-2357 GCA_035649975.1 Gemmatimonadales bacterium | reverse complement strand
TCCTTCGACAGCGTGGCCGGGCACGCCGCAGAGGAGCCAGTACCATCCGGCCTCGTCTGCTTCGAAGGTGGTCTGATCGGTTTGGCCCGAGGCAAGGCCCTCGGTAGCCGATCGGGTCATCGCGTTGCTGAAGGCGGGCCGGCCTCCCTCCAGTGGGATCTTCTCCCGCTGCACCATCACCACCAGGCTATGGGGCGAAGCCGGATCCGCGTTACGCCAGTTCCAGCGGACAGTCCACCCGAGTGGGACGACCACTTGTGCCTGGCCGGCACGATATCCGTTGAGCAGCGCGGAGGGGGATCCAGCTGGACGGGTCACTTCCAGAGTGAGCGTGGCGGTCTTGGTCGCGCTGTCGGCGACCAGCCAGCCCAATGAATCTGCCGACGAGGTTTTGAGCGAAGTTCCAGCAGGAGCGGCTGCAGCAGGAGCGGCTGGCGGATCCGCAGCTGGAGTTGCTGCTGAGGTACTTTGCCCGCCGCCGGCACAGCCAAATGCCAGGACTAGTGTTAGCAGCAACTCGGCGGCGCTCTTCAAGGGTCTATCCATTGGATTCATCGTTGCTCTGGCACTGGCCCTTTGCTCTCGGTACCTTGGGTACCCTCATCACCTCATGCTCCCCAGCAGTAACCTAATTGCAGGAGATTCGCGATGGCGGGACTGCTGTCCAAAGAGCGAATCATCGCCGGCCCCGACTTCAACCGCTGGCTGGTGCCGCCGGCCGCACTCGCCATCCATCTCTCCATCGGGATGGCGTATGGATTCAGCGTCTTCTGGCTTCCTTTGAGCCGAGCCGTCGGGATCACCGAGCCGGTGCCGTGTGGCGCCGACACAGGCTTCTTCGGGCTGCTGTCCTCGCGCACCTGCGACTGGAAGATCAGCGAGCTCGGGTGGATGTACACCCTCTTTTTTGTTTTTCTGGGATCCTCTGCCGCGATATTCGGTGCGTGGCTCGAGCGGGTGGGGCCGCGACGGGCCGGCACCGTCGCGGCGATCTGCTGGGGCGGCGGATTCCTGATCTCGGCCCTGGGTGTCTACCTGCACCAGATCTGGCTACTCTGGCTGGGATCGGGCGTAATCGGCGGATGCGGCCTGGGCCTGGGATACATCTCACCCGTCTCCACCCTGATCAAATGGTTTCCCGACCGACGGGGAATGGCGACCGGGATGGCCATCATGGGATTCGGCGGCGGCGCGCTGATCGGTGCGCCGCTGGCGGACATTCTGATGAAGCACTATGCCACCCCGACCGATGTGGGAGTGGCCAAGACCTTCGTAACGATGGGCGTGATCTACTTTGTGACCATGCTGTGCGGCGCGTTCGGCTACCGGCTCCCACCGCCGGGGTGGAAGCCGACCGGATGGACCCCACCGACGCAGCAGCGCGCCATGATCACCTCGCGCAACGTGCACGTCAGTCAGGCCTGGCGGACACCCCAGTTCTGGCTGCTGTGGATGGTGCTCTGCATGAATGTGAGTGCGGGCATTGGAGTGATCGGGATTGCTTCCCCCATGATCCAGGAAATCTTCGGCGGCCGCCTGATCGGAGTCCCGGCAGCGCTTAAGGATTTGAGCGAGAGCCAGAAGGCGCAGCTCGCCACTATCGGAGCCGGATTCGCGGCCCTGCTGAGTCTGTTTAATATCGGCGGCCGGATCGCCTGGGCATCGGCCTCAGACTACATCGGCCGGAAGCGCACCTATATCATCTTCTTTGCGCTGGGCATTCTCCTTTATTCCCTGGCCCCATCCACCGGGCGGGCCGGGCAGGTGACCCTGTTCGTCCTCATCTTCGGAATCATCCTCACGATGTACGGCGGCGGCTTTGCTACCATCCCCGCCTATCTGGCGGACCTGTTCGGCACTCAATACGTCGGCGCGATCCACGGACGCCTGCTCACCGCCTGGTCCACGGCAGGTATTCTGGGACCGGTGCTGGTGAACTACATCCGGGAGTACCAGATCGATCGCGGCGTTCCCAATGCCCAGGCGTACAACGTGACTATGTATGTGCTGGCCGGCTTACTGGTCATTGGTTTGATCTGTAATCTCGCGGTGAAGCCAGTGGCCGAGCGCTACTTCATGAGCAGCCAGGATGAACCGCGGGCTGCATAAAATTCATCGACGGTGGATATAGTTTCAGCAACGAGGTCCCCCTATGCCGCAGCAGCCTCCGGGAGACATTAGCCCGAACCGTCCCTCTTCACACCTGACTTGGCAGGTCGTGCTGGCCTGGCTGGCAGTATTGATTCCTCTTCTCTGGGGAGTGGGGCAGACCCTGAAAAAGGCAGCCGTCCTCTTTCGCTGAATCAGCGCCTGCGCTACCCCGAGCTGCTGTCGAGCGCTAATTGGAGTGCAAACGC
>DASRIN010000453.1:0-4528 GCA_035649975.1 Gemmatimonadales bacterium | reverse complement strand
GAACGCACCGGCGTCCATCGAGAACGAGGTGTGGAGGTGCGTGTCCCCGAACAACGGGCGCACGGGATAGTTGCGTCCCGCGTAGGGCGAGTACGGAGTCTTGGTGGGGTATGCCTTGGCCGCCTTCGCGCTGTCAAGCCTTCCGGTATCCTGGGCGAACGCCATCGCAGCGGCCAGGGACATTGGCAAGCTCAGAAGCATGAGACTGGTAACTGGCCGTTTCGTCGTCATGTTCATCCTCGATTGAGTTCGTTCACTTCACCTCTGCACGACACCATTCCGGCGCCGTCGCGGCCTCCCTCGACCTTCGGCCGATCTCCTCGAGCATCCTGGTGCCTTTTCCAGCGTTGAGGGACGACTTCCGGGGGGCGTTCAGGGGAGCCATTCACCAGATTAGGGCACGGTAGCTGGGGACGAATACTGGACTTTAGGACAGGAAGATGCGCTCGCCCGAATACGGACTTAGTGTGTGCGCCGCTCTCTTGAGGCCGGCTTGCGCCTCCGGGCTCCCGCCTTCTTGGTATCCCTTCGGACCCTATCCTCCGGGACCCTGCCCTCCACCCCGAGTGGCAAGCATTATCCTAGGATCTCCCATCCTGTATCGGCGGGAAGAGTTAAACATGTTGCTCAGTTATCCGCTGCGTCATCTCAGCGCGGTTGCGCTGGCAGTGCTGTCGGCCTGCCAGCGATCGGCGGTATCCAGTGGGGACGCACCCAGACGTACGGTAAACGGGGCTTTGGGCGAACGGCTGGACTCTGCACTGCGGACCTATGAGCGGGAGGGCTTCTCCGGTAGCGTCCTCGGAGCCGTTCGCGGAAGGGTTTTGCTCCACGCTGGGTATGGGTTTGCCGACCTAGAGACCAAGAGACCGAATGAGGCCGAGACATTATACGAAATGGCCTCGATCACGAAGACGCTTACCGCCGCGGCCATCCTGCATCTTGAGTCCGAAGGAAGGCTTGCGACTACGGACAGAATATCTCGCTTCCTGGGCTCCTTTCCATCACCGAAAGACCAAGCGACGGTACACCACCTCGCAATCCATACTGCGGGTCTCGTAGTAGCAGGAACTGATTTGTATGTAGGTCCAGATCGCGACCGCTTCTTGGCCGACGTAAGAAGTGTGCCCGCGGAGTCCCCGCCTGGAACACGCTATCGCTATACCAATGCCGGGTACGCTGTTCTGGCCGCTGTCGTCGAGAGCGCGGCGAGAGAACCGTTCGAGCAGTACATCCGTCGTGTCTTCATTAGACCAGCAGGAATGAATACAGCGGGGTTCCTGAATGAAGGAGTTGAGACCGACCCCCGGTGCGCCCGGCAATATGCTGCTTCAGCGGAGGGCCCGACCGCGACGCGGCCAGACGAGTATGGATGGGGTAACAGGGGGGCAACCGGACTCGTCGCCAGCGTGGGCGATGTTTACCGCTGGATTGTCGCGCTGGATACTGGAAAGGTCCTGACCCCATCGGCACGCCAACAGATGTTTGCTTCCTGGTCCGAGGAGAGTTACGGCTGGCACACCGACACCGTAGGGGGTCGTGTACGTCGGCATAAAGGCGGAGGTTTGCAGCATGGCGCTACCCAAATCCTCTGGTTCCCCCGCGATGGCGTGATCATTGTGTGGGCATCTAACAATGGGCAAAGGAAGTGGCGACCGGAACTCAACCGCATGTTGCCGGCCATTATTTTTCATCAAGCCGAGTCGGCGACTTGAAGCGAATTCGCCGGCGCCGAGACGCCAATCCTGCCGAAGGCCTCGACAAGTACGGGGCCACCCGCTTTGCCGACCCAACCAACAAGAAGTACCCGATCGATACGCCGGGACGAATCAAGGCCGCCTGGGCCTACATTCACCAGCCGAGTAACGCAGCGAAGTACAGCGCCGGCGAGCGGCGAACCATCAAGAGCCGGATCCGGCAGGAGGCCCGGCGGCGCAAGGTGACGCTGCCCGATCCAGAAGAGTTCATCGAGCTCATGGCGAGGGTGCGGAAGGGGAAGGCTCGGCGCTAGAGGTAACTCAATGCGGCCCATCCTCGAGGGCGAACCGCACGGCATCGAGAGAGGTATGAATGGGGCCCTCCCGGAGAACGGTGATGACCCGGCGCTGGGGCCCCCTGGCAACCGGGTCCAGCCAGGCGTAACAGAGCATGGCCCGGGGATGCCCCAGGATATCGAAGAGCGCAACGTAGACCTCTCGTTGCTGGTCGCGCACCCGCTCCGTCACCCGATAGGTGGCGGGGCAGCGATGGATCCGCTCCACGGCGGATCGGAGCTCATCGATCTCGGCTTGGTTCATGAGATGTATGGTTTCAGGCGCCGCGGCTGGGTGTCGCTCCCTGACTCGGTCCTTCGAGCCCCGCCTCGAAATTCGAAGTGCTCGCTCCGCAGCACCCGCTCCGGCGCGGTATAGCCTCCCCCCGGCTGCCGCAGCAGCCAGGCAACCACTCGATCCGCCATCTGTGCAGCGGACTCCCACCGGTTCGGTTCCAGCGGCGGGTAGAGGTAGGCGAACTCCGGCTTCAGACGAGCCTCGCGTACCGCTTGCCCCCCAGGCGTGCTCCGGTCTCGCTCCACCGCGGCTCCTAGGTACGGGTAGACGTATCGCGGGGTGGACACACCCCGTGGTTCTTGCGATAGAGCTGGTACTGAGAACGGGAGCCTTCGGCTTGACCGGCAGGACTCACGCGTCGGGGCACAAGCTACTCACCCGAAATTCTTCTGCGGTGACTTTCCTCACGCCTCGACCGAGAGGAAGACCTCTTCCCCTCGTTCCAGTTCGCAATAGGTTACCTCTCGAGTCTGCCCTCCTCGTGGGGAGGGCTCTGATGGCCGCCACCAGGCCCGGAGCCTTCATGCCCACGAATCGCCTGCTTCACCCACCCAGCCTCCGAGCCGCCAGCGGGCTTCCCCTGATCGAGCCCATCGTGCTGGTGGCCCGCCCCGACCCGTTTGACGATCCGAACTGGATCTTCGAGCCCAAGTATGATGGCTTCCGGGGGGTGGTCTATGCCTCGGCCCTGGGTTGCGAGATCCGCTCCCGCCGGGATATCCCCCTCAAACGGTTTCGCGGCCTCTGGGAGCGCGTTGCCGAAGTGGTAGGCCCCCGTGAAGTCGTTCTGGATGGCGAAGTGGTCTCGCTGAACCGCCAGGGAAAGCCGGTCTTCGAGAACCTGATGCGGGGCCGGGGGTTCCTGGCCTACGCGGCGTTCGATTTGCTCTGGCTCGATGGTCAGGACCTACGAGGCCGGCCACTGGCCGAGCGGAAGGAACGCCTGGCCCGCCTGCTCCCGGAGGACACTGGGCCACTCTATAAGATTCTGGCCATCGAGGAGCACGGTCGCGCGCTTTTCAGCGCCATCCGAAAGATGGATCTCGAAGGTGTGGTCGCCAAAAGGAAGGCGGATCCGTACCGGAGGGAGACTGCCTGGTACAAGATTCGAAATCCGGGCTATACCCAGCCGGAATCACGAGCGGAGCTGTTTCCGGTCAGCTCCCGTTCATCGCAACGCTGACCTTTTGGAGCATGGTCGTCAAGGTAAAAGGCTTCTCGATGATGTGCTCGTCGAGTGGCCGCTCCCCGGCACGGGAAATGGCTTCTTCGGTATAGCCCGTCATGAGCAGAACCGGAAGCTTCGGGGCGATCGTCCGCACCCGGCCGGCCAACTCGATTCCTCCCATCCCCGGCATCACCATGTCGGACAGCACCAGGTTGATCTCGCCGCCTCGTGAAGTCACCAGCTCCAGGGCGTCCAGCCCGTTGGCCGTCTCCAGCACCTGGTATCCATGCCGCTCGAGCAGCCGCCGCACGGTGCTTCGCACCGGGCGTTCATCCTCAACCAGGAGAATCGTGGCGCCGGAAGCCAGGGCCGGAAGCGGAGCGGCTCGTTCGACCGCCACTGCTCTGCCCGCGCCATAGTGCGGTGGGAAGTACAGCTTGAAGGTGGTGCCCCGCCCAACCTCGCTGTAGACCCAAATATGGCCACCGCTCTGCTTCACGATTCCGTACACCGTGGAGAGCCCGAGCCCGGTGCCTTTGCCCGGTTCCTTGGTCGTGAAGAAAGGCTCGAAGATGCGTGACCGGGTGGCGGGGTCCATGCCGCAGCCGGTATCGGTAACCACCAGAACCACGTGCACACCGGGCTTGGCCGTGGGATGCTGCAGCGGGTAGTGTTCGTCCAACTCGACTACCCCGGTTTCGATCAACAGAGTGCCTCCGCGCGGCATCGCGTCCCGGGCGTTCACCACCAGATTCATGATGACCTGCTCCATCTGACCGCGGTCGGCGCGCACCTCGCCGAGACCCGTGGGCAACGCGGTATGGAGCTCGATGTTCTCGCCGATCAGACGCTCGAGCATCGGGGCCAGCTCACCGACCACCGCGCTGAGGCTCAGCACGCGCGGGGCCAGCACCTGCTTGCGGCTGAACGCGAGGAGCTGACGGGTCAGGTCGGCCGCGCGCTGGCCGGTGGAGCGAATCAGCTCGAGGTCGCGCCGGGCGGAATCGGTGGGGGGCAGACGCCGGAGGAG
>DASRIN010000452.1:0-4236 GCA_035649975.1 Gemmatimonadales bacterium | reverse complement strand
TTCCTCCGGGCCCGCCGAACCCATCGCCCCGGGGGTCGCCGTCCTGGATGACAAAGTTGGGCACCACGCGGTGCCACCGGTTGCCATCGAAGAACCGGCGGTCAACCAGGCGAAGAAAATTAGCCACCGTGAGCGGAGCATCGGGCCCGAACAGCTCGATCTCGAGAATCCCTCGCTGCTGGGTCTCGATAAAAACGTGCGGCCGCGCGACCGAGTCGGGGACCACCAGAAACTGCCGCGCCAACTCCCGGTAGTCCTGAACCGTACGCCCCGTCTTCATCGGGTACGCCGGTCCCCATCGCGCAGCCGCCTCGGGCCAATTCGACTCGGCCCACTGCCTGATCAGGTAGTTCGCAGGCGACGGCATCGCGGCGAGAAACTCGCGATCGACCCTCACTGCGGCGCCACCACGCCGAATGGCGAGGATGGCGGCCAGGGCCGAGAGCGACGCATCCGGAAAGGAATCCCGTAAGGCTCGCTGATACATCCGAGACAAGCCGGGGAGATCGGCCGGATCGGCGGCCCGAGCAAGGCCGTCGGCCGCCGCACTGCGGACCGCACCATCGGGGTGGCTCAACAGGCTCCGGGAAGCCGATACCAGAGCCGGATCGGCACCGGAAGCCTTCTCGGCCCAGCCCCGCAGCGACAACCCGGCCATCCTGGTCAGAGACGAACCAGGCGGGATCGCTGGCACGGGCGAGTGCCCACCCTTCTGCCGCGGTGGCGCGCTCCCGCCAGTCCCGGCTGGCCCGCCAGGTCTTGGAAGCTTCCGAAAAGCCGGCAGGGTCCAAACGAGCGAGTCCAAGCAGCGCCTCACGCCGAACAGCAAAGTTGCCCGACCCTCGAAGGACTCGAGTCAGCGCGGCCACCGCGACCGCTCCGCGCAGCTCGCCCACGGTGGCTGCGGCCTGGACCCGAACATTGGGATCGGCATCGTTGAGCTTTGAGGCGGCCGCGGCCGCGAAGCTCGAATCGTGGTAGGTACCCAGCGAGCGCAAGGCATTGACCCGGACCCCGGGGTCCGGATCGTCGATCGCTCTGGCGAGCAGGCCCTGCACCGTGGTCGGCGCCAGCTTGGCGGAGTCGGCGTATTCGCGAGAGAGCGCGCGAGCTCCGATTGCACGGACCGCGGGGTCGTCAGACTGAAGCGATGCAATGAGATGGTTTGCTCCAGCAGGCGCGCGAAGGCGGCCGAGTGAGTAGAGCGCCCGCCAGCGTATCTGCGGCACCGTGTCATCGGCAAAAGGCAGCAGCGACTCGGCCCGGGCATTGTTGCCCAGTCTCCAGGTTTCCAGAAGGATTTGGCTCAGCGCCGGGTCCGGATCGACTTGGGAGAGCTTTACCTTGCCCTGCAATACCGCGGCGAAAAAATCGGCGCTGCGGCGTCCGCCGGCTCTTGCCAGCGCGGTGACCGCCTCGGATGCTGTGGCCGTATCCAGCGGAGGCAATCCCGTCAGGCGCTGGATCAAGGGCTCCACCGCAGCGGAATCCCGGAGCAGTCCCAGCGCGAAAGCCGCCGCAACCCGCACCGTGGAATCCGGCTGATCCAATACCTGGATCAGATACCGAGTGGCCCGCAGGTCTCCAATCCGTCCTGCGGCGAGGGCCGCGGTCCGACGGACCACAGAATCGGGAGCAAGCAACGCCCGCTGGAACAGCTCGGGCTGCCACTGGCGAGCGTCTTCAGCGGCGAGAACCGGGGCCAGCTGCTCCACGATGGCCGCGTCCTGGGCCCGTACCAGTGCGGGCAGCAGCAGGCCGGCGCAGGAGATGGCCCACCCCAGGAGAAATCGAATCATAGCAACTTGACCGGGTCAGAGATGGGATGGAGGGCTCGCCGCACCGATTCAGGAATTCGGGTGAGGGCCATCGATGAGTCGAGAGCCAGCAGGCTGGTCGTGGCCGTCGCCAACAGGCGATCCTCGGCCGCGTGCTCGACCGCATACCCGAACTCCACCCGACGCGAAGCGACGTCCCGGACCCAGCAGCGGACCCGCACCGGGTCGTCATAGCGAGCCGGCTGGCGATAGCGGATACTCACTTCGCTCACCGCTAGTCGAAGGCCGGACTGCTCCAGCTCGTGATAACTGGTGCCGGCATGCCGGAGGTAGTCGCATCGGGCCACATCGAGCCACACCAGGTAGCGGGCATGATAGACCACCCCCATCTGATCGGTTTCGGAGTAGTTGACCCGAACCAGCGTTTCGGATATGGCCGGACTTTCCGCGGTCATCAACACCTCGAATATTCAAGCTTCAGACGAGGACCCGGCATGCGCTCCCGTTGCACCCACCGGAGCAGCCCTCCATCTTTGGCGCCGTGCTCGGCCGGACTCTCGTCATCGTGTCGGATGCCCATCTTGGCGTTGGCTCCTCGGAAGCCGAGGAGACACTGCTCCAGTTTTTCGATGCCGTATCCACCCTGGGCGATTGCCTGCTCATCAATGGCGATCTGTTCGACTTCTGGTTCACCTACTCCCGGGTCATTCCCCGGCGGGGGTTCCATGTCGCCGCGGCACTGGCCCGGCTTCGGCGCCGCCTTCCGATCGTAATGGTCGGTGGGAACCACGATCGATGGGACCGCGACTTCTGGAAACGAGATCTCGGCCTGTCGTTCGATCCGCACCGGGCGACATTTACCATCGGCAGCCGCACCGTCGTAGCGATCCACGGGGATGGACTGGCCGAGCCCCGATGGCAGGCCAGGATGATTCATCGGATGATCCAGCATCCCATAACCGCGGCGGTGTACCGCTACATCCATCCCGACATCGGCATGCGCATGGTCGATCTGCTGAGTCCGATTCTTGGTGACCACACGGTGGACGAGGCCAAGCTTACGCGGGCGGCAGCCAGACAGCGGGAATGGGCCAAGCAACTTCTGAGTACCGAAACCAGCATTGGGCTTCTGGTCATGGGCCACACGCACCAGCCGGTGCTCGAGACGCTGGCAAGTGGCCGGCAGTACCTCAATCCGGGCGCGTGGTTCGACGGCTTCCGTTATGCCGTGGCCACGGAGAGCGGAGCAGAGCTGCAAACCTTCCACCCCACGGCTACCCCAAGGATACCACCTCAGCCCGACCCAGCCGTTCGCCGATAAATCTCGATCCCACCTGCCGAAACCTGGCCTCATCGTCGCTGACCACAAACCGATGCCGCGCGTCTGTCTGGGGCGGAGCCTGGAGGCTCTTGTCAGAAAGTATGGTTTCCAAAGCGATGGCCGTTGCCTGCCCACTATCGATCAGCCGTACCTCGGGGCCCATGACCCGCTGTAGCAGTGGCTTCAGCAGGGGGTAATGAGTGCAACCCAATACCAGCGACCGGACACAGGCCTGGCGCAGTTCACCGAGGTAGGTGGCCGCCACCATCTCAGTGGCTGGGTGGTCGAACCAGCCTTCCTCGACCAGCGGCACGAACAATGGACAGGCGCGCTGGATTACCGGCAGGCCCGGGGCAAGCGCCTGGATGGCGCGGTTATAGGCATCGCTGGCGATGGTTCCGGCAGTTCCAATGACCCCGACGGGCCCCTCCCCCCCCGCAGCGATCGCGGCTCTCGCCCCGGGTTTGATCACCCCCAGCACCGGCACCGGCGTGGCCTCCTGCAGGGCCCTGAGCGCATGAGCCGTACTGGTGTTGCATGCGACTACCACTGCCTTGACGCCCTGGTCCAATAGCCAGTGAAGGATCTCGAGGCTGTAGCGGGTGACCGTTTCGGGCGACTTGGGACCGTAGGGGACTCGAGCGGTGTCGCCAAAGTAGATGGTCGACTCACGAGGCAGCCGTTCGTAAATAGCCCGGGCGACAGTGAGCCCGCCAATGCCGGAATCGAAGATCCCGATCGGCGCTGTGTTCATGGCACGCGGACCGGCAGGGAGAATCTCGCTCCCACTCCGCCGGGCAAGGCTTCGAACTTCAGATCGCCGGGAAAGTCCGCCAGGTGGGCCGAGACATACGCCTCGAGTCCCGCAAAGAGATGGTTGAAGGCCAGGAGCACGACCCAGTCCTCATGCTCCTGACGCTTGCTGTCGGCCCGCGCCGAGTTGGTCCGCCGCAGGTATTCCAACTCCTGGAATGTCTTGATACTCATACCCAGGGTGACGCCCTCCCAGGCCACGAATATGCCGGCAGCGAGCTTGCGGTTGAGCCGGGCTTGCCCCCATCCCGGTAGGAGGAGAGAGCGCCAGAGCGCATTGAACGGGCTGATGTATTGGCGGGCGACGGTATCGGTTTGGACAGC
>DASRIN010000451.1:0-3623 GCA_035649975.1 Gemmatimonadales bacterium | reverse complement strand
GTCCCGGAGTTGGTCGAGCGCCTCCTCCTGGCGGTTCACCCGCTGCCGAATGTGCCCAGGGTAAAAGGCAACACCGCGGTACTCCAGCGGCGGACGCTGTTGCACCCGCGCCGCGAGAGCCACCGCATCATCCAGCGCTGGAAGTCCAACCCGGTGCATCCCGAGATCGAGCTCGACCAGCACGCCTATACGGCGATCCCGGCGGGCTGCGGCGTCCGCCAAGCGCTCCGCGACTTCGAGGGAATCCAGAGCCACGGTGACATCCGTACCCTCGGGGAGAGCCAGCAGACGCTGAAGTTTGCCTTCTCCCACTGGTGGATAGGCTAGCAGGAGATCGTCCGACACCTCCGCCATGACCTCGGCCTCGAGTAGCGTGGCGCAGGTCAGCCCAGCCGCACCGCGGCGAACCTGTTCCGCAGCGATCCTCGGTGACTTGTGGGTCTTGGTATGGGGACGGAGGGTCAGCCGGTGACCGTCGGCGTAGGCCGCCATGCGGTCCAGGTTGCGCTCCAGCCGGTCGAGGTCCACCAGGGGAACCGGAGTCTCACCAATCACGACAGCATCATCTCCCGTCGGAACAGCCGACGCAAGGCGGCCAGGCACCCGACCCCTGGGCCAGCGGTCCCCGGGCTGCTATTCTCTGGAGCCGCTTTCGCTTACCGATTGTGCGACGGGGTACGACCTGAGCGTCCCCATGGCGATCTTTCACGATTGTAACACCAATGACACCTGCCGGAGTCCGCCTGAGGTGCTGCTGTGCCCACCGGTTTGCCGCGCTGCTCGGGTTCGCGTGGCTGCTCGGTTGCGAACACAGCGAGCCGTTCGGCAGCAGAAGCTTCGACAGCGACCAGCCATTCAATTCTTCCCCTCCAATCCAACTGACACTAAACCGAGGACCTGACCGGCGAGCTGCCTGGCTCCCGGACGGCTCAGGCATGCTGTACTCCACCCAGCTGCCGGGGCGCTCCGACCATGATATCTGCCTTGGCGAGCTACCTCCGGGTGGGGGCCGGCAGCGGGCACTGACCTGTGATCTCTCCCCCACTGGTCCACAGCTCACCGAAGCACTGGAGTCGGCCGCGCCCTTCGACGATGGACATCTCGCCTTTGTGGCCGCCACTTCACCGCCCGGTGCAATCACGCCCGACCAGCAGGCCCTCGCGATCAGCCGGGTGGACGACCCCGCCACCCGCACTGAGTTGTTCTCGATCCCCTACACCATTCCAGGCCGGCGCATGCATGGAGGACTTTCCCAGCTCAACTGGCTCGGGCCCGACCGGTTGGTGTATCTGGGAGAGGCCGTCAACCTCATTGCACCCTGCGCATCCTGTGAGCTCGACACCCTACGTTCGGGCCTGGATGCGGTCTGGGTAAGCCTGGCCAATGGTACGGCCACCAGGCAGGTGATTCCCGGGTCGGACAATGCCTCCGGCGTGTCGCCCGGGAACAACCCCGATGAGGTGTACTACACTCTCGCGGGCGATACCCGGGTCTACCGACAGCTGCTCGCCACCGGCGCCGTGTCCCAGGTGCACGACTTCGGGCCGGCGGGTGTCGCTCGAGACGTCCACGTGATCGGAACTCAGCTGACCGCTGTCGTCGGCGGGCGGGTGCATTTCGTGGATGACCCTACGCTGGGTCCAACCCAGTGGGATAGTGGAGGCCTGATACACGTGATCGATCTGGCCAACGGCTCTGACGTGATTCTCGACTCCCCGCCGCAGCCGAGCCTGTTTCGGCGACCTCGCCTGTCTCCCTCCGGGGCTGCGGTAGTGGCCGAAGCCTATCCCCTCATGATCACGCCGGGGCCGGTGGAGGGAATCCTGGATACGACTGTCAGCCGGGTCGGCGACCTCTTTCTGTTTGGTCAGCCATGACCGCTGCCCGGCATGGCGCTGGATGCCTGATGGCGTTGCTCGCCGGACTCGCACTCCCCAACCTGCTTCGGGCCCAGGCGGAGGGATCGGTGGCGGGACGGGTATACGATGCCGGCACCGGGCGAGGTCTAGACCAAGCCCAGATTCTGGTGGACGAGCGGGTGCGCACCCTGTCCGATACTGGCGGCGTGTATCGCGCGCGCGGCATCCGGAGCGGCTGGCACCGAGTGAGCGCGCGCCTGATCGGGTATCGCAGCGTTGTGCAGGACAGCGTGTTCGTGCGCGCCGGCGCCACCGTCACGCTGGACTTTCCATTAGAGACCAATCCGCTGGAGCTGGCACCGCTGGTGGTGACCGCTCCGGTAGATCCAGTGCTGGACCCCCTGGCCACGGCTTCGGAGCAGAAGATCAGTAGCGCCGACCTGCGGGAGCTGCCGGTCAGCTCGCTGGAGGAGGCGGTGGCGCTCTCCGCGGGAACGGTGGGCCAGAGTTACCGGGGTGGCCGGCTGGGCGAGGAGGCGTTCATCCTCGATGGTCTTGGAATGAAGAACCAGCTTGATGCGGCCAATGGCGGACTCGGGCTTCGGGTCCCGCCGGATGTGCTGAGCGAAGCTTCCCTCATCACCAATGGTTTCTCGGCGCGTTACGGGCAGGCCATTTCAGGCCTGGTCAACGTAGTGACCAAGGAGCCCGGCAACGAGTGGGAGGGCCGGCTCGGCTACGAGACGGACCGGCCATTCGGCGGAAGCTGGGACCTAGGACTCGACCGGATCGTTGCCCAGGCCGGCGGGCCGGTGACCCGGCGGCTCGGCCTGGTCGCTGCGGTGGACCTGACCGGCCGGATAGATGCAGATCCGGTTAATGCACCGGCACCAGCTGACCCGCGGGACCCGCGAAGCGAATCCCCCACCATGCTGCCGCACAACAGCGGGGAGCAGTGGAGCGGATTGGGGAAGATCACATTCGGTCTCACCGACCGGGTGACGCTCCGGCTGCTCGGTCTGCATTCCGAAGAGCAAAGCCTGCTGTACGATCCTGCCTACAAGTACGACCTGAGCTTCGCCCCGGGTCAGCGGCTGGGCGGGGATCTCCTCACCGGCCACGTGCAATACGCCAGCGGACCGGGAACCCGTAAGCCCCTGATTTTGGATGCCCGGATCGCCCGGTTCACCCGCGAGTTTATGCGCGGCACGCTCGACGGCGAGGTGGACTTTGCATTCGGTGGCCTGACCGGCAAGCGCTTCCACTTCATTGGAGAAGATGCAGCTCGGGCGCAGGACCCGAGCCCCGATCCGATTGCCGGGCTGCGAACACCGCTGCTGAGCTCGACCACTCCCTATGGAGTGCCCGCATTCTTCCTGGGTAACGGCTCCCGGGGCACGCTCGGGTGGAGCGACTTCGGGGAGACTCGGGGGCAGCTGGACGCCACCTATGGCGCCGGGGAGCGGGTGGACCTCTTCTTCGGCGGCGAGCTGGTGCAGCAGCAGGTGCACACCTATCAGCGGGCACTCGGTTATCTGCCGGTCGGTTCGGGCGACAGCGTTCCACCCACGGCGATCTCCAACTTTTCACCCAGCAGCGCCGCCGGTTACCTGGAAGCGCAGGTGCGGATTACCGACCTGGCTTTTACCGCGGGCGTTCGCTACGACCAGTTCAGCGCCGGCAGCGAGCTGGCCGCGGAATCGCGAGGGTCGCAGCGAAAGGTCAGCCCCAGGTTCGCAGTGTCTACTGTCCTGAAGGGTGCCA
>DASRIN010000450.1:0-4157 GCA_035649975.1 Gemmatimonadales bacterium | reverse complement strand
CGCCCCGAAGGGTGCCACCCGGTGAGGTCACCTCAACTCTGCCCGAGCCATTCTCCGCTACACTAAAGTTCGGGAGATCACCGAGATGAGGACCGTTGGGGTTCTGCGCGCCATGCTCGCGGCCGGTCGGGTTCCAGTGATCTCCGGCAGTTTCGAATTTGGGCGGATCGCACTTGCCGACGGTGTGGAGATGAACTGCGTGCTCGCCGCGGGGAAGTCCGGTGAGCTGGCCGCTGGCGATGATCCTGCCGCTCGAGTCGCTCAGAGTGACGGTGCCGAGATCTTTGCCGCTCGCGTCCTTCACGGCAGCCGTGGCCGTGCCGCCGGACTGCGTGGTATCCGCGCTCTCTCGCCGCCCGGCATCGCATCCCGGGAGGGCGATGCAAGCTGCGAGAAGTGTCGTTAGGATGGAGTGCTGCATGAGATTCTCGCCTCGAGAGATTGGTCAGTATCGATTGTTGTCACCCTGATCGGCGTGACCGAGATCACAGGTCATCACTGCTCACCACTGACCGCCTGACCGCCGCCCCTCCCTTGCGCCTTGCCGGACCAGGCCGTATCGGTGAGAGATACACCACATATTCCGGAGAACATCCATGCCGACGATCCGCCCGGATCCCACATTCTACCCCTCGGCCCGGCATGCGGCCGAGGCGCCTCCCGAAGAGCTCGCCTATCTGGCCATGCTGAGTCCGAGTGGCTCTCGCCCCGACGCCATCGGCGTGGTGGACCTGCAGCCCGGCTCCAAATCCTATGGGCGACTGGTGGGCCAGACCGACATGCCCAACCGCGGCGACGAGCTGCACCACTTCGGCTGGAACGCCTGCAGCGCGAGCCTCTGCCCCTGGGCCCCGCACCCGCACGTCGAGCGCCGCTACCTGATCGTGCCCGGCGTCAACTCGTCCCGGATCCACATCCTCGACACCAAGGCCAATCCTCGGCAACCCGAGCTCGTGAAGGTGATCGAGCCCGAGACTCTGGCGAAGAAGACCAACTACTCGACGCCCCATACCGTTCACTGCGGTCCTGACGGGATCTACCTCTCCGCGCTGGGGACCCCCGATGGCGACGGGCCCGGTGGCATCTTCGTCCTGGACCACGACAGCTTCGAGCCCAAAGGCATCTGGGAAAAGGACCGCGGCCCGCAGCGACTGGGCTATGACTTCGCCTGGCACCTGGGCCACGACACGACGATTACCAGCGAGTGGGGCACGCCGAGCATGGTCCGCGAGGGCGTCGTTCCCGAGCTGCTCCTGGGCGGCAAGTACGGCAACTCGCTCCACGTGTGGGACCTGAGGAAGGGGACCCATCAGCAGAGGATTCATCTGGGCGACCAGTACCAGATGACGCTCGAGCTTCGTCAGGCCCGTGATCCGCGGAAGGCATATGGGTTCGTGGGAGTGGTCATCTCGCTGGAAGATCTGTCGGCGTCGGTCTGGCTGTGGTATCGGGAGGGCGGAGGGGCGGAGGGTCGGAGAGGCGGAGGGAACGGTGAGATGAACCGAGGTGGAAACGGAAGAAGCAAGAGTGGAGGTAAAGACGCTGAAACCGACGTGTACTCGTCCGCCACTTCGGCCTCCTCTACCGGCACGCGTGAGTGGAAGGTGAAAAAGGTGATTGAGATTCCGGCCGAGCCGGCGGATCCGGCCGACTTGCCGCCGCTGCTGCAGGGCTTCAAGGCCGTGCCGCCGTTGATCACCGACATCAATCTGTCGCTGGACGATCGGCAGCTGTACGTAAGCTGCTGGGGCACCGGAGAGCTCCGGCAATACGACGTGAGCGACCCGTTCAACCCCCGCCTCACCGCCACCACCCGGATCGGCGGCATCGTGAGCCGGGCCGCGCACCCCGCCAAACCGGAAAAGCGGCTCAACGGTGGTCCCCAGATGGTGGAACTGAGCCGCGACGGGCGACGGGTGTATCTCACCAACGGGCTCTACTCGCCCTGGGACGAGCAGTTCTATCCCGCGGGCCTGGAGAGCTGGCTGGTGAAGTTCGACACCCGGCCCGAGGGTGGCATGGCGCTGGACTCGAAGTTCTTCCTCGAGATGGAGCGCGGCGTGCGTTGCCATCAGGTGCGGCTCCAGGGCGGCGACGCGTCGTCCGACAGCTTCTGCTTCTCGTGATCACAGGCCGTCGGGCGGTCAGGCGGTCAGGCGGTCATGAGGTAGTATCGTGATCGAAGCTGGGGCCGCCTGGCCAGCGCTCCTCGCGCTGGGCGCGGGACACGGAATCAACCCGGCGATGGGCTGGCTCTTCGCCGTTGCGCTGGGATTCCAGCGCCAGAGCCGCGCGGCGGTGTGGACCGCCCTGGGGCCGCTGGCGCTGGGGCACGGCCTCGCGATGGCGGTGACGATTGGCGCCGCAGCTATGATCGGGCTGGTGCTTCCACCTGCAGTTCTCCAGTGGGCGATCGCAGGCCTGCTGGTCGGCCTCGGCGTCTACCGACTGGTGCGATCTCGGCACATCGCCTACGGCGGCATGCGGGTCAATGCCGCCGAACTCACGACCTGGTCGTTCCTGATGGCGACAGCCCACGGAGCCGGGCTCATGGTGTTGCCGCTGGTACTGGGCGACGTGACGACCGCGTCGCATGCACAGCATGTGACTGCGGCAATGGCCGGCTTCGGTATCCTGGAATCGCAGGGAGTGATCGCCGCGATAGTGCACACGGCCGGCTATCTGCTGGTGACTGGAGCTATCGCGGTGATCGTCTACGAGCGGGTGGGTGTCAGGTTCTTGCGGACCGCGTGGGTGAACCTGGATCTGGTGTGGGCGGTTGCGCTGGTGGTTACCGGATTGGGCACCATGCTGCTATGAAAAGGCCCGGCTGCGCCGGGCCCACCTATTGACCCGCTTACCCGGTTACCCGCTTACCGTCCTACCGCCGGCGGATTCCACGCCTCCCAGCTGAGCCGCACGCCATCGACAGCGGTAGACCTCATCGCCACTGTGTGCCTGCCCTCCGGTCCGCTCCCGCCCGGTAGGCCGGTGAGGCGCTCATAATTGATCGGATCCACTCCCATGGTGAACTCGAACCGGAGCCGGATCGCCTCGCAGGTGAAGTCGGCCCAGTCTATGGTCGCCTGGTGCTCGGTGCACTCGCCGGTGTCGCCCTCCAAGTCGTTACTCTGATTGCCCTCGGTTGCGATCCAGCTTCCCACGTCCCGCACCAGATACTCCCCCATGAAGCCGGGCCAGCCGCCGGGCTCACCGCCGCTACCGCTCCCCGAATCGGGTGGGGTGCTCCCAGGATCCGTCACACCACCGGTTGGTAGCCCGGTCATGACGTCCGGCACCTCGGGGCTGACCGTGCCGCTCCCGATGTGAGCGACGAGCCGCACGACTTCATTCATATCCTCCGGCTCCCACGCAATGAGGGTGCGCATGGAATAGCCGCCGACCACGGTACAGATCGGAGGCTCGGGAGGTCCCGGCGGTTCTACCGGTGGAGGTATCGTGGTATCGGGAGGCTGGGGCGGAATCCCTCCGCCATCGCCGCCGGGTGGAGCGCTGTCGATGGGAGGAAATACCGAGTCTGGCACAGGAACGGGAATGCTGTCCGGCGGCGGCACGTAGCCGCTATCCACCGGCCACTCGCATTGCAGGTAGGGAAACTCGATCTGCTCGGCGACGGCGAGGAAGTTCCGAATGCCTCCATCTATAGTGACGCTGACCGGAGTCGCGTGGCCGGTGAGCCGCACGATCTCCGCCGCGTGCCGTAGAGCATCCGCTGCCGGCGAATAGCCGCCGGACTCCACTGAGTCGGCCAGCCGCTCGAACTGCCCGGCCAGCCGGGCGCCGTCCGATACTGGCGGGGGATCGGGACTGACGGGTCCGTTGTCGCCACAGCCGAGCGCGAGGCCGATGCCGGCGGCCAGGAGAATGGTGGTTCTCATGCTACGAGTATACTGCGCCGCCAGAGGGAAGCGAGTGTGCGATTCGACGTGAAACGGACGGTAGGGTGGTCAGTCGGTCCGCCTCACCGCTCCGCCGCGGTCCACTACATCCGACGCCGCGTTCTCCCGCCGTGCCAGGTACAGGAAGGGCAGAGCGGCCAGCTCGATGGCGGCTCCAACCACATATGCCTGCGCGTAGCCGCCGAGGTCGGCCACCCGGCCCAGGGCCGGTTGGACGACCACACCGCTCGCGGACGC
>DASRIN010000449.1:0-5158 GCA_035649975.1 Gemmatimonadales bacterium | reverse complement strand
CAGCCGGATGTCCCCCTCCTTTACCGTCATGGTGAACACCGAGTCGAACAGCCGGGGGTCGCCGATTTTTCCTCTCTGGACCAGGTCAATGGCTTTGAGGTTTGCTTCCTCGAAGTGGAGGCGGTAGGCCACCATGAGCTTGACCTTGTTTTCTTCGGCAGCCCGGAGCATGGCAAGACAGTCGTCTTCGGTCACCGCCATCGGTTTCTCGCACAACACGTGCACGCCGGCGCGCGCCGCCCGCTCGGCGTATTCCCGGTGGAGATGATTGGGAAGCGTGATGTAGACTGCGTCCACTTCCCCGCTGGCCAGGCACTTGTCGTACTCGGCGTAAGAGCAGCGGGTCTTCACTTTGTACTTCCGGCCCAGCTTCTCCAGCTTCTCGGAGTCGTCGCTCACCAGGGCGGCGAGCTGGGAGTTTTCGGCGTGAGCGAACGCAGGCAGAACCGCGACCTGGGCAATGTGACCCAGCCCGACGACCGCATAACGGACTTTCGCTGGCCTGGAGGTAGTGCGAGGCATCAGCTGCTCGGGGGCAATGGGCTATGGGCAGGGCATCGGCTGAAGCCATGCCCATAGCCACTGGCCCGGTCGCTACAACGCTCGTCTACCCTGAATCAGCTGCATTACCGCCATGATTAAGGCGATCACCAGCAGAACGTGGATGAACCCACCCAGAGTGTACGAAGTGACGACCCCTAGGAGCCAAAGCACCAGGAGTATCACGAAGATCGTCCACAGCATGGCAACCTCCTCACGTTCAGGGATCCCGAGTTGGACCGCATACAGCCTCTGCGAGGCGCGGGTCTAGCTTACCTGACCACTGGCGGTTACGTCGTGAGCCAAGTCACGGCTGCGGTCTGGCCGACATGTGCCAAAAAGGCAGAATACGGCGGTATGCCACTTGCTCAACAGCCGGAGCAAATGCCGCGGATGGCAGATCCAGCCGTCCGTGGCTCTCACTCTTGAGCAAAACTGGAGTCGACATGGCTTCTAAAATCATCGGCATCGACCTGGGCACCACCAATTCGGTAGTGTCAGTCATGGAGGGCGGAGATCCGGTCGTCATCCCGAACGCCGAAGGCGGACGTACCACTCCATCCGTGGTCGCCTTTACCAAGGACGGCGAGCGGCTGGTCGGCCAGGTGGCCAAGCGTCAGGCCGTCACCAACCCCAAGCAGACCATTTTCTCGATCAAGCGGCTGATGGGCCGGCGCTTCAGCGAGGTCCAGGACGAAGTCAAGCGGCTGCCCTACAAGGTGGTTGAGGGCCCCAATGGAATGGCCGCGGTGGAGATCCAGGGCAAGCGCTACAGCCCGCCCGAGATCTCAGCCATGATCCTCCAGAAGATGAAGCAGACCGCCGAGGACTACCTGGGCCACGCCGTCGAGAAGGCCGTCGTTACGGTGCCGGCCTACTTCAACGACTCCCAGCGGCAGGCCACCAAGGACGCCGGCAAGATCGCCGGCCTGGACGTGGTCCGTATCATCAACGAGCCGACCGCCTCGGCGCTGGCGTATGGCTTGGATAAGAAAAAAGAGGAGAAGATCGCTGTCTATGACCTTGGAGGCGGTACCTACGACATCTCAGTGCTCGAGCTGGCCGAGGGCGTGTTCGAGGTCAAGAGTACCAACGGCGACACCCACCTGGGCGGCGATGACTTCGACCAGCGGCTGATCGAGTGGCTGGTGGCGGAGTTCAAGCGGGACCAGGGAATCGACCTCTCCAAGGATCCTATGGCACTCCAGCGGCTCAAGGAGGCTGAGGAAAAGGCCAAGATGGAGCTTTCGACCGTCACCCAGACGGACATCAACCTGCCGTTCATTACTGCCGATCAGTCGGGACCCAAGCACCTGAACATCAGCTTGACCCGGGCCAAGTTCGAGCAGCTGGTCGAGGATCTGATCCAGCGGACCATTCCGCCGATGCAGACCGCGCTGAAGGACGCCGGACTCGATCCCAAGCGGATCGACGAGGTGATCCTGGTCGGTGGCTCGACTCGTATCCCGAAGATCCAGCAGATCGTCAAGGACTACTTCGGTAAGGAGCCGAACAAGTCGGTCAATCCCGACGAGGTGGTGGCCATCGGCGCCGCAATTCAAGGCGGCGTGCTCGGCGGAGAGGTGAAGGACGTGCTGTTGCTCGATGTCACCCCACTGTCGCTGGGAATCGAGACCTTGGGCGGAGTCACCACCGTCCTCATCCCGCGGAATACCACCATTCCGACCAAGAAGTCGGAGACGTTCTCCACCGCGGAAGACAACCAGACCACGGTGGAAATCCACGTCCTTCAGGGCGAGCGCCAGATGGCCCAGGACAACCGGACCATCGGCAAGTTCCAGCTCACCGGGATTCCCCCGGCACCCCGGGGCATGCCCCAGGTGGAAGTCGGATTCGACATCGACGCCAATGGCATCCTCCACGTCGCCGCCAAGGATAAGACCACCGGTAAGGAACAGAAGATCCGGATCGAGGCCTCCAGTGGGCTGAGCGAGTCGGAGATCGACCGGATGGTCAAGGCCGCTGAGCAGCATGCCCAGGAGGACCAGCAGCGGCGGGAGCAGATCGAGGCCCGCAACCAGCTGGACAGCCTGGTGTATCGGGTCGACAAGGACAGCAAGGAGTGGGCGGACCGTCTACCGGAGGACGCCAAGACTCGGCTGGAGTCGGCCCTGGAAGCTGCCCGCCAGGCGCTCCGGACCGGAGAGGTCGACGGAATCCGACGCGCAACCGACGAGCTCAACCAGGCCTACTCGGCTGCAGGAGCTACACTGTACCAGGCGGCCGGCGCGCAGGGTGGCCCCGGTGAGCCCGGAGGTGGGCCGCAGCAGCCGTCGGGCGGCGGAGGCCAGGAACCCGGCGCCGGCCAGGACGACGTGGTCGAAGCCGACTACGAGATCGTCGACGATAAGAAGTAACGGGAAGCGGTGAGCGGTGAGCGGTGAGCGGGATTGGCTATCCCCTACCCTCACCGCTTCTGCTGCCGGATCCACCCGTAACCGCTCACCTCCTTACCCGTTGTGGGGCCGAAACTCACCTAGACCCCTTCCGGTACGGTTAAATTAGTTCAGCGCAATACGACATCCACGCCTTGCGAAGGACCCGCTCGATGTCCTCACGTTCACTAAACTGGCTCAAGTTCGGGGGTTTGGTCGCCCTGGCCTTCGCACTGGGGCTGCTCTTTGCCGGCCTGCTGGATTTGCCTAACCGCTCCTCTGCTCAGGTCCAGGGGCGGCAGGCCACCCCCATTGTCCAGGTGCCGGCCCCGTCCATTCCCGCTGCCCGACCGCTCCAGGAGCTGAGCGAGGCCTTTGCAGCGGTGGCCGAGCATGTGAAGCCGACCGTGGTTTACATCCGGTCACAACGGACTGAGCAGACCACGCGGCAGCGGGTTCCGCCCGGCATGGAGCGCTTTTTCCCCCGCTTCCGACAGCAGCCGGACATCGAGCAGGGAAGCGGTTCCGGGTTCGTGATCTCGGCTGATGGCTACATCCTGACCAATAACCACGTAGTGGAGGGCGCCGAGCAGGTGACGGTCCGGCTGTTGGACCGCCGGGAGTTCAAGGCCAAGGTCATCGGCAGTGACCCCAATACTGACGTCGCGGTCCTGAAGATCGACGCCAAGGGACTCCAACCGGTGGCCCTGGGCAACAGCGACGACGCCCGGGTGGGCGAGTGGGTTCTTGCCATCGGGAACCCGCTGGGAGAGGGGCTCACCTTTACCGTGACCTCTGGCATCGTGAGCGCCAAGGGCCGGGCGCTTCAGGGATTGCCCGGCAGGGGCCAGGGAAGCATCCAGGACTTCATCCAGACCGATGCCGCCATCAACCCGGGGAATTCGGGCGGTCCCCTGGTGAGTGTTCGCGGCGAGGTCATCGGGATCAACTCCGCCATCGCCAGCGAAACCGGCTTCTATTCGGGCTACGGGTTTGCCATTCCCATCAACCTGGCCCGGACAGTCATGACCCAGCTGATCGAGACCGGCTCGGTGCACCGGGCTGCGCTCGGAGTTTCGATCGACAACGTCACCCTGAACGATGCCGCCTACGTCGGGCTGCCGGAGATCCGGGGCGTGGTGGTGAAGGACATTCCGAGCGACGATTCGCCGGCCAAGGCGGCCGGCATCCAGCCGGGAGATGTTATCATCGCCGTGGATGGGAAACCGGTAGAGCGGGTTGGGCAGCTCCAGCAGGTGATTGGGTTCCGGAAGCCCGGCGAGGTGGTAAAGGTCGAGGTGGCCCGGAAGGGCGGCGTGCGCAAGACCGTCAACGTCAAGCTCCAGGCACTCAATGACCAGCCCCAACTGGCCGCAGCCGATGAGGGCGGTCCCGATGAGGCGGGCGGCCCTGGCGGGTCAATGATGAACCGCCTCGGCGTGAGCGTGGAGCCGATCACCCCGGACATCGCCCAGCAGCTCCAGCTGCCCAACAACATGCGGGGGCTGGTGGTGACCGATGTTACTCCGGGCGGCCCGGCGTGGGAGACGCTGTTCGACGATCCGCAGCGCAACGGCCCGGACATCATCCTCTCGGTGGAAGGCAAACCGGTCAGGACCGAAGCGGAGCTCCGCAACGCGCTCAAGGCCGAGAAGCCGGGCAGCATCGTGACCCTGGGGATCTACAATCCCCGGGCCCAGGGCCGGCGAGTGGAGCGGATTAAGCTAGGCGAGTAGTGAATGAAGCGGGGAGGCGGGGAAGCGCGCGCCGGCTGGCCAGAGCTCCCCGCTTCCCCGCTTCCGCTTCCAGTCCCCCTCCTTACAGTCCTTCACTAACTTATCCCCATGAGCATTCGTGGAATGATCTTCGACTTGGACGGGACCCTGATCGATACCAATCCCGCCCACGTCGAGGCCTGGCGCCGCGCGCTCCAGCGGCATGGTTTCGATGTTCCCACCAGCCGCATCGTGCCCGAGATCGGCAAGGGTGGCGACAAGCTGGTTCCGTCGGTGCTGGGAGACCAGGTAGAGCGGGAGCACGGAGAGACGCTCCGGAAGGCGCAGAAGGAGGAGTTTCTCGCCATCGCTCGGCGAGAGAGGTTTCGGGTCTTTCCTGGAGCGGCCGAGATCTTCTCCGCCCTGCGGCAGCGCGGTATCCGCACCGCCCTGGCAACCTCCAGCGACGAGGAACATTTGGAGGCCACCTTTGCGAGCGCCGGAGTA
>DASRIN010000448.1:0-3135 GCA_035649975.1 Gemmatimonadales bacterium | reverse complement strand
AGTGTAGTAGATCCAACCTCCGACTGAATCCCGTCCCACCACGAACGGCTCACCAAATGAACTGGCGGGATTATGCAGGTCGAATGCTCCCGGGGTGAGGAGGCGCTGCTGCTTCCCGTCCCGAGAGATGAGATACAGATGCCGATAGCCGTCCCGTTCGCTGACCCAGGTGAAGCTCTTTCCACCACTCAGCCAGCGGAGGTCGTTCACCACATCCACCCAGGCGCTATCCCGCTCGCTGTGAACCGTATGCACCTGGCCGGTCGTGGCGTCACCCAGCATGACCGCCAGCGTATTCTGCAGCCGATTGAGCTGCTGGATTACCACCTCAGCGGAGCTCCCTGCCCAATCCAGCTTGGCGATGTAGTTGTTGCGGGGGTCCCCGGGAACAGCGAGCCAGACAGTCCTACCGCCCGACGCGCTCACTACCCCGACCCGCGCGGCCGAGTTGGTGGTACCCGCTTTGGGGTACTGCACCGGAATGGTGAAGGAGTAGAGCGAGTCGGTGTTGTTGATCAGCAGGAAGTCGCGAACCCCGGATGCATCCAGCTGCCAGTACGCGATGTGCGCGCCGTCGGGGCTCCAGCGGAACCCGTCCCGCAGATTCAACTCCTCCTCATAGACCCAGTCGAAGGTCCCATTGATGATCGTGCGGGAGCCGTCACGGGTGAGCTGGGTGATGCGATCGTCGCGTAGATCCTCGACATACAGATTGTTCTCCCGGACATAGGCCACCCGATTCCCGTCCGGCGAGAACTTGGCGAACATGAGGGTGGAAGGCTTAGCCTGAGCCCCTCCCAACCTTCGGAGCCGCCAGGTTGAGAGGTCGAGCGACCAGAAGTCACCTCGGGTATTCTGCCGCCAGACCTTCTTCGAGTTGGTGAAAATCAGGAGCCGGCGCCTATCCGGCGAAACGGTGTAGTCCTCCACCACGAGCGGCATCGAGTCACCGGGCGGCACTAGCCGCCCAGCCGGTATCCAGACCTCCCGCCTACCCGTGGCGGCATCATAGCGGACGAGATCCTGCCCGCCGGGCCCGGTGCTGTCCGCCTCCAGCTTTACATAGGCGGCCTCCTTCTCCAGCCAGCGGACCCGACCCAGCTGCTCGGGGGCGAACTCCTTGGAGTTGAAGATTCGCTCGACCGTCAGGGTGTCCTGGGCGGTAAGGGAGGAAGAGACCAGGAACGGCAGAGCCAGGGCCCACATAAAAGGACGAGAGCGGGACATAAGTCCGTCTCCGGAGAGTTTGGTTGGTGTTGCGAGCCCAAAGCTACGCAAAGGTAAAGGATTTGACACTTTTCTACCCTTCATGGTTGCTCTCGACGGCGCTTGGTATCGGGGCGCGGCCCGTCGTAGGTTGTCGGGCCAGGAATTAACCGCTACCCTGCTAAGCCATGGGCACGTCACGTATCTCCCAACCATTCCATTACGCCTTCTTCGTTCGGGATCTCTCCTCAACCCGCCGGTTCTACGGCGATATCCTCGGCTGCGCCGAGGGACGCAGCACCGATACCTGGGTCGACTTCGATTTTTTCGGAAACCAGATCTCGGCCCACACCACCGGCCCGGTCATGCCGACCCAAAATACCGGGCAGGTTGAGGGCATTCAGGTGCCGATGCCGCATTTCGGGGCGCTCCTGGAATGGGATGCGTTTTCTGCCCTGGCCGATCGCATCCGCAGCGCGGGGATTGGCTTCATTCTCGAGCCCAGAATCCGCTACGCTGGACAGCCGGGAGAGCAGGCCACCATGTTCCTCCTCGACCCCAGCGGCAACGCACTCGAGTTCAAGAGCTTCAGACATCCGGAGCACGTCTTCACCGCATGAAGACGGCCTCGCTGGTCATCATCGGTGCAGGCGTGATCGGCGCGAGCGTGGCATATCACCTCGCGCGCCGAGGCTGGCGCGAGATCCTGGTGCTCGACCGCTCTCCTGGTCCCGGTCAGGGTAGCACCGGCAAGGCGACCGGCGGTTTCCGGGCCCAGTATGCCACGGCGATCAATGTGCGGCTGTCGTTACTCTCGCGCGACAAGCTCCGCTGCTTTACGGAGGAGACGGGCGGGAATGCGGGATACCTTCCGGCCGGTTACCTCTGGCTCGCTTCCACGGCACGCGAGCTCGAAGCACTCCGGGCAGCCCGGAGAGTTCAGCACCAGGAGGGGCTTACCGAGGCGGTCGAGGTCGGGCCCGAGGAGATCGCGCGGCTCAATCCCGCAGTCGCTCTCGATGAAATAATTGGGGGGGCCTTCTGCCCCAGCGACGGTTTCATCCGTCCCTTGGGCATGGTGGAAGGGTATCTCACTGCCGCCCAGAGGCTGGGAGTGGAGCTGGAGTGGCAGGTCGAGGTCACCGGGCTCAGGCGCGGGCAAGACAATCGCATTGCCGTGGTGGAGACCTCGCGCGGTCCGGTTTCCCCGGCGGCGGTAGTGAACGCGGCCGGTCCCTGGGCCGCCCAGGTAGCGCAGTGGACCGGTCTCGATCTGCCGGTCGCCCCGCTCCGGCGCCAAGTGGCCGCCACCGCACCGACCGACCTCCTGCCCGACACCATGCCGATGACCATCTTCGCGACCGACGGTTTTCATCTGCGGGTGCGGGAGGGTCGGATTCTGCTCCTCTGGCCCACGCCGGGAGTGCCGGAACGACCATTCGATACCGGTGTAGACGATGACTGGATCGAGGCGGTGGTAGCAAAGGCGCACCGGCGGGTGCCGGTTGTGCGTCGTGTGGCCATAGACCGGGACGCTTGCTGGGCGGGGCTCTACGAGGTCACGCCCGACAAGCACGCCATTCTCGGCGCCGCCCCAGGCTGCCCCAACCTGTTCCTGTTGAATGGCTGCTCGGGGCACGGGGTGATGCATGCGCCGGCCCTGGGCCAGCTCCTGGCGGAGGTAATTAGCGACGGCGCGGCCTCGACGGTGGACGTCAGTCCTCTGCGGCCGAGCCGGTTTCGGGAGGGGGATCTGAATCCGGTTTCGGAGATGTTGTAGGTCCAGCATGGGTGACACGCGCTCCCGGAGGTAATCACATGAAGGTCTTAAGAATCGTGGGGGCCGGACTCGCCCTGCTGATCCTCGCCGGCCTCGGGTTTTACGCGTGGGCGGCGACGGGTGCGAAGGGGAAGCTCTCCCGCACGTAC
>DASRIN010000447.1:0-2960 GCA_035649975.1 Gemmatimonadales bacterium | reverse complement strand
AGCTTCGGCTGATCAACACCTATCCCGGCCTGGTGCTTCCCTATCTCACCTTTGCCATGCCGCTCAGCGTCTGGCTCCTGGTGGGGTTCTTTCGGCAGCTGCCCGGCGAGCTGGAGGAGGCCGCCATGGTAGATGGGGCCGGCCGGCTCCGAGCCTTCTGGGAGGTGATCGTTCCGCTGGCGCTGCCGGGCATCGCCACCACGGCGATCCTCACCTTCGTGTACAGCTGGAACGAGTTTCTCTTCGCGCTGTCGTTCACCCTGGGCCCGGAGCGGCAAACCGTGCCGGTGGCCATCGCGCTGTTTCGGGGGCAGTATCAGATCCCCTGGGGCCAGATCCTGGCCGCGGCAGTCGTTGCCACCGCGCCGGTGACGCTGCTGGTGCTGGCCTTCCAGCGTCGGATCGTGCAGGGACTCACCGCCGGCGCGGTGAAGGGCTAGTATGGCATCGGTGCGACTGGAAGGCCTCCGAAAGACCTATCCCAACGGGCACGTGGCGGCCCAGGGGCTGGATCTCGAGATCGTGGACGGTGAGTTCATGGTCCTGGTGGGACCTTCGGGCTGCGGCAAGAGCACCGCCCTCCGGATGATCGCAGGGTTGGAGACGCCGACTGGAGGCCGGATCCTGATCGGAGAGCGTGACGTTACTGCGCTGCCGCCGCAGGATCGCGACATCGCGATGGTCTTCCAGACTTACGCTCTCTATCCCCACATGACGGTGCGGGAGAACCTCGCGTTCGGACTCAGGATGCGGGGAACAGAGAAAGGGGAGATCGAGCGCAGGGTGGGGGAGGCGTCGCGCGCGCTGGGACTCGAGCCGGTGCTGGATCGCAAGCCGGCCCAGCTCTCCGGCGGGCAGCGCCAGCGCGTCGCACTGGGCCGAGCCATAGTGCGGGACCCCAAGGTCTTTCTGTTCGACGAGCCGCTGTCCAACCTGGACGCCAAGCTCAGGGTGGAGACCCGCGCCGAGCTGGCTCGGCTGCACCGCCGCCTGGGCGCAACGATCGTCTACGTCACCCACGACCAGGAGGAGGCGATGACGCTGGGGAGCCGGGTGGCAGTCATGCGCGACGGCTTCCTCCAGCAGGTAGCGCCGCCAATGGACATGTACCGCCACCCAGCCAACCGCTTTGTGGCCGGGTTCGTGGGTTCTCCGGCGATGAATTTCCTGCCCGGGGATCTGATCGGCGGGTTGCGGCAGGGGGCAGCTCGAGATGCAGTGCTGGGCGTCCGGCCACACGACATGACCCTGGTCTCGGCCAGTGCGGGCGACATCGATGCGCTGGTGGACGTGGTCGAGCCCCGGGGCAGCGAACTCCTGGTGTACCTCCGGCTGGGTCCTCGGGGCGACGGTCCCGAGGTCAAGGTCGTGGCGCCCCCGGAAACTTCAGTCGAGGCGGAACTGGTGGTCGGGGTGAAGTTTGACCGAGAGCGGCTGCACTGGTTCGACAGAGATAGCGGTGAACGACTGTCGCCCTGAGCGGGGCAGAGGCCTTCCCTGAAATCTGATTACGACGTCTGCATCATCGGCTCGGGGGCCGGCGGCGGCATGGCCGCCTATGTGCTGACCCGGGCCGGGGCGAAGGTGATCCTGCTCGAGGCGGGCGGCCCGTGGGACAGTCGGACGGATTCCGCTATGCTCACCTGGCCCTACGACTCGCCCCGGCGAGGGGCACCGACCCGAGAGCGCCCCTTCGGTGAGTTCGACGCCTGCATCGGAGGTTGGGAGATCGCGGGCGAGCCGTACACCGTCGCCGAAGGCGACCGCTTCGACTGGTGGCGAGCCCGCATGCTAGGCGGGCGCACCAACCACTGGGGGCGAATCTCGCTTCGCTTTGGGCCCGATGACTTTCGTCCCCGGAGCCTGGACGGCCTGGGTGACGACTGGCCGATCGGCTATGCCGAACTGCAGCCGTACTATGACCAGCTCGATCGGCTGGTTGGCATCTTCGGGAGCGTCGAGGGACTTCGCAATCACCCGGACGGCATCTTCCTGCCACCGCCCCGCCCGCGCTGCTACGAGCTACTGGTGAAGAACGCATGTGACCGGCTGGGAATCACCTGTATCCCGGCACGTATTTCCGTGCTTACCCGCCCCCACAACGGCCGGTCGGCATGCCACTACTGCGGCCAGTGTTATCGTGGGTGCCGCACCAATTCCAACTTCTCCTCTCCCGGCGTGCTCCTCAGTCCGGCACTCGAGACTGGACGGCTCACCCTGGTCACCAACGCCATGGCCCGCGAGGTCACAGTCAACCGTGCGGGACTGGCAACCGGCGTCTCCTATATAGACAAGACGACTGGACATGAACGGCACGCGGGCGCGCGAGTCGTGGTGCTCGCGGCCAGCGCCTGTGAATCGGCCCGGCTCCTGCTCAACTCCAAGTCGTCCCGCTTTCCCGACGGGCTGGCTAACTCCAGCGGAACAGTGGGGAAGTACCTCACCGACACGACCGGCACCGATGTGGCGGGGGTCATCCCCCGGCTCATGGACCAGGTGCCGCACAATGAAGAGGGAGTCGGAAGCCTCCACGTGTACATGCCCTGGTGGCTGGATAATCGGAAGCTGGACTTTCCCAGAGGATATCACATCGAGGTCTGGGGCGGTCTCCGCCAGCCGGCCTATGGAATCCTGAGCGACGTTCACAAGTATCCCTCGGGAGGAGGTTACGGGGTCCAGTTGAAGCGCGACTACCGCCGCTACTATGGGGCGACCGTGTGGTTCGCCATGCGCGGCGAGATGATTCCGAACCCCGACTCGTACTGCGAGATCGACCCCAACACTGTCGACCAGTGGGGCATACCAGTACTCCGGTTTCACTGGAAGTGGAGCCAGCACGAGACCAGGCAGGCCAAGCACGCCCAGGAAACCCTCCGCGCAATCATCGAGCAGATGGGAGGCCAACCCCTCGATCCGATGCCGGGCCCAGCTCAGGACCAGGGCCTCCTGGCCGGCGGGCG
>DASRIN010000446.1:0-2421 GCA_035649975.1 Gemmatimonadales bacterium | reverse complement strand
GCCAGGGCATGGCGCTGTAGTTGCCGAAGTAGGTCTCCGGCGTCGTGTCGGGGAATCCTACTATTTCGATCCGGGCGTCGGCCTGGATCAAGCGGCGAAGGCCATCCCAGTCTCGCCGGTTGAAGTACTCGATGTACGAGTCCACCAGCGCGCGCTGCTCTGGATCCAGGTCAGCGCCCCGGGGGACCTGGTGCAAGGCCCTCAGCCTGGTTCGGCCCCGATGCAGCGCGGCCTTGACCGCACCCACGGTCGAGTCTAACACCTCCGCGATCTCCGCCAGCCGATAGTCCAACACGTCCTTCAACAGCACGGAGGCGCGTTCCATCGGCGGCAGCCCGCCGACCAGGGCGGTCAGGGCCTCGCTAACCGGCGCTTCATCCAGCTCGGGTTCCCGGCCCCCGTCGCTGGGCACCTCTTCCTCTATATAGGTCACGGTCTCCTGCCGCTGCCGCCGCTCGCGCCGCAGGAAATCCACGCACTTGTTGTGGGCAATGCGGAACAGCCACGGCTCCAGCCTGCTCTCGTCCTTGAGCGATCCCAGATTGTAAAAGGCCTGAGCCAGAGTCTCCTGCACCAGGTCCTCCCCGTCCAATGCGGAGCCGGTCATTCGGGCGCAAAAGCGGTGGAGCCGCGGCCGGATATCCTTGACCCGGGCGAGAAAGCGCTTGCGGGCCTGCTCGAGGTCGGATTGGAGCGTGGCGTCCGGTGAGGTCGAGAGCGGAGAGTCGGGCGACAAGGGTCGAGCCTCCGAACACTGACAGCTGAATAGACATCAAAGCACTGGGAAACGATAGATCAGCCTCCCCGTATCCTTTCGCACCTCGTTTCCGTCTCATGCCTGGAACGCACACTTGGGAAATCGGAGGAGCAGATCATGCGACTTATTCGTAGTCTCATCCCGCTCATGGTCGGCATCGCCACTCTACTGCCGGCCCAGTCGCCCCCATCCGCGCGGGATCCAGCGGCTTCGCGAGGGTACCCGCCGCTCCGCGAGTATCTGATGACGCGGGGTGACGAGGTCGCGCTGGCGCGGAGCGCCGCTCCGGCGAACATCAGCGGACGAGCGACCTTCAAGATCCTGACGGAGAGCGGATATCGGATCGACCACGAGGGCGAAAACGGGTTCGTCTGTATGGTCATGAGGGGATGGTCAGCGCCGACGTATACCCCGGCCGCCTTCCGCGACCTGGTGTACGACTCGAAGGTCAGGGCACCGATTTGCTTCAACCCGGTGGCGGCCCGGACGGTACTCCCCTACCAGGAACTCAGGGCGAAGCTTGCGATGGAAGGGAAGACGCCGGATCAGATCGCCACTGGGGTTCAGAGCGCTTACGTGAAAGGGGAGCTGCCGAAGATCGAGGCGGTGGGGTTCGCCTACATGTGGTCGGCGGATCAGTATCTGGCACCCGGCGTCGGCGCCTGGCACCCTCACATGATGGTGTACACGCCCTATTACACCAACGCGATGCTGGGCGGCAACCAGTTCGCGAGTACCCTGCCGGCGGTCACGGACGACGCGGGGACACCGTTCACGGTCACCGTGATTCCGGTGGACCAGAGGTTGGCGATCTCGGTCAAGGAGCGGTGAAGGGAGAGGCGGGGAAGGTGGCCGTCAACCTGAATCGAAACGAAGGATCCTGCTGGCGTTCACGACGGCCATCTTCCCCGCGTTGGCGCTTCCCCGGTCCCCCACCAGGAACCCTTGACAATTCACCTAACGGCGTTAAGTTCGGTACCATGGTTACGCCGAAGGATGCTCTGACGCTTGGCAGCCAGGAGCGCCGTTCCCGGGAGCGGGAGGAGACCCGGCGCAAGATCCTGGACGCCGCCCGCGAGATGTTTGTGCAGCACGGGTACGAGGCCACCACCATGCGGGCGATCGCCGAGAAGATCCAGTACACTCCCACCGCGATCTACCATCACTTCCAGAACAAGGAAGCGTTGCTCACCGACTTGTCCCGTATGGACTTCCGGCTGCTGGCTGGAGCCTTCCAGCGGATCGGGCGAATCGAAGATCCCCTCGAACGGCTGGTTCGCACCGGCCAGGCCTACGTGGAGTTCGCGCTGGAGCACCCGATGCAGTACCAGCTGATGTTCATGACCCGGACGCCTCGCATGGAAGGGGCCCGCGTCAAGGGAGCCGGCGGCCCCAGTGAAGATGCGTATGCCTTTCTTCGAGAGACTTGCCGCGCGGCCATCGAGAGCGGCCGGCTAAGAGCCGAGTTCAATGATCCGGATGAGCTGGCCCAGATCGCCTGGTCTTCGCTGCACGGGCTCATGGCTCTGCACATCGTTCAAGGGGACCATCCCGATATCGACTGGCGGGATCCTATGGTGACCGCCTCGCGCATGTGCCGAGCATTGGTGCGGGGACTCCTGCGAGAGTCGGCGTAAGTTTTTTTGGTTCTTAACCTAACGGCG
>DASRIN010000445.1:0-8452 GCA_035649975.1 Gemmatimonadales bacterium | reverse complement strand
AGTATCGCTACACTACTGATCGGTTGGCCGCTGCCTGGGGCGCGGATCCGCTTCCGCTGGAGAAGGACTTTTCCCCGACCCTGGCGGGTGACACGCTCTCCGACGAGCGGCAGCAGATTCTGCGATGGCTCAGAGAGGTGCCGGGGCAGATCCGGGCAGGGAGTGCCGGTCCGGTCCGCCTCGCGCTCAAGCTGATGAACGCGCGATTTGAGGATGAGTTTCAGCTGGAGATGATGGATGCTGCCGCTGCTGCCGACGCCCTGGTGGTGTTCAACCGACTCTGGGACTCTGCCGCCGGCATTGCCTACGGCGGGTATGACCTGAGTGATCGCAACCTGCGGGTCTTGGACGCGGCTCGCCAGCGTCTGCCGCCCCCGCCCCCGCTTATCGGTACCGGCAATGTCTGCACCGGGCGCCACGTCCTCGACTACGCTCGCCGGGGCTGCGAGAGCGTGCAGCTCCACACGTATTTTCAGCTGCCCCTCTCCCAGTATCCCGCCACCGAGGGCTCCCGGTCCCAGCGAGCTCTGCACGCTCTTGTGTTCGATCCTCGGGAGGGCCTCATAGCCGGCATGCTCGATCTGGAGGCCACCGGCTCTCTGGAGCGCAATCGTGGGGAACTGAAGTTCCTCGACCTACAGAATACCAGGACTCTTGCATCTCCGAGAGGCGGAGAGCTGGAGATTTCTTCGTGACGCCGCGTTGACCATCGAGCGCATCGAGCTCTACGAGCTGACTCTTCCGCTGGTCGAGCCTTTCATCATCTCGGGCGGGACGATGACGGAACGGCGATCGCTCATCGTGATCCTCTACGATGACCAGGGCCGTCGCGGCTTTGGGGAGTCACCGCCATTCGAGTTGCCCTTCTACTCGGAAGAGACCCTCGCGGGCGCACGCCATCTGCTGGAGCAGGTGCTGATCCCCCGGTTGCTCGCGGCCGGGGTGGACTCCGCTCAGGAGGCTGAGGGGGAACTCAGCCGGGGGGTTCGCGGCAACCGGTTTGCCCGTGCCGCACTCGATACCGCCCTCTGGGATCTCGAAGCGGCCCGGCGCGAGGTCGGACTGGTCGAACTGCTCGGCGAGCGGCTCGGGGTACGCCCGGAGCCCAGGATTGCCTGCGGCGTGGCTCTGGGGATACCGGGGGACCGTTCTCTGGACACTCTCCGCCGGTGGGTCGAGGAGGCGCTGAGCCGCGGGTATCGGAGGATCAAGATCAAGGTGGCTCCGGGGTGGGATTCGGCTCCCGTCGCGGTGGCCCGGGAAGCGTTAGCGGGGTCCGGAGTTCCGCTGACCGTAGATGCCAACGGCGCCTACGAGTGGCCGGAGCATGAGTCCAACCTCAGAGCCCTGGATCAGGCGGGGCTACTCTATATCGAGCAGCCGCTCGCTCCCGATGAGCTGGTCGGCCATGCACGACTCAGCCGCGACCTCAGCACGCCCATCTGCCTTGACGAGACCCTGCAGGACTCCCGGGCCGCCCGACAGATCGCCGAGCTCGAGGGTCCCAGAGTATGGAACATCAAAGTCCATCGGGTGGGGGGACTCAGCGAGGTTTGCCGGATCTATCGAGTGGCCCAGGACGTCGGCGCGGAGCTTTGGGCCGGCACCATGCCCGAATCCGGAATTGGGTCCCAGGCGGCTATTGCGGTGGCGGCGTTACCAGGGTTCGTCTATCCCTCCGATGTTGAGCCGAGTGCCCGCTGGTTCGGGAAGGGCGTCGATGTCATCGATCTGGTGATGGCAAGAGACGGATTTATGGCCGTGCCGGGTGCTCCGATCGAGCGACTGGTCGATGAAACTCGGTTACGAGCCGCCAGTCGTCTACTTCGTACCGCGCATGCCCAGGTCGGATTACACCAACATTGACGGGTCCTGAACCGGGACGTACACTCGGACAAAGGCGTCCCCGACAGTCCTGACCCTGCAAGATCTTTCACCCGGACCTCCCGTGGTCGAATACGCGTTCATCCTGGCCCATAACGCCGCAGGTTTCTTTTCCCAGGACGTTCCGGCCTTGGTATCCCAGATACCCTGGCAGTCGGTCGCTTATGGCGTACTGGGCCTGGTCCTTCTCCGGTTCGCTATTGGTGCGCTCCGGCCTCACCACTGAGCTATCCCCGGCCGATCACCGAATCGAAGTGACCTGACCTACAGCCGAATTGCTCCCGGCCCTGCCATTTTGGATCTGTTCTCCATCCGGAGTTGGTCATGGGTCTCACCGAAATGCTGCGCCGCGTGGCGGGGTGGTTTTGCCTCGGGCTGGTGGCACTCTTCGTCCTTCTGGGGTACTACTTCGGCAATATTCGTTTTGCTCCCCTGGCCGGCGGATTCCTCATCCTATCCGCGGTCTTCCTGATCGAGTTGGGTGAAGAGCAGGCACAGCACGATGGCGTTCACTCGGGAACAGATTCGCGATTCGATAGAGCGGGCGGGTGACGAACACTGGCAGGCACTGATTCGCCATCACGAGGACGCCTATCCCGCCAGCCGCCCCACCCCTGGTGATGTCGCCCGCGGCGAAGCCGAACGGCTGAACGCCCTGGGACTCGGCGACGATCCCGATCTGAAGCTGGTCGAGAGCCGAGTGGAGCGACTCCCGACCACTGTCCGCCTCACCCATGTCTTTGAGAATCGCCGCCAAGGTACCCGCTTCGAGACCGAGCCGTTCGCCGGCTACGACTGAGGCCAGTTAGCTTTCCCGGTAATGTCCGGGTACACCTTCCACCTGATCCCGCACACCCACTGGGACCGGGAATGGTACCTCCCGCACTCGATCTTTCTTCCCCGGCTGGTGGCCGGGGTGGATGATCTTCTCGACCGGCTCCAACACCAGTCCAATTCGACATTCCTGCTCGACGGACAGACCGTCCTGGTCGAGGACTACCTCCGTGTCAGGCCTGAGCGGGAAGCCCAGCTCAAGGACCTGGTGCGCGCCGGACGGCTGCAAATCGGACCCTGGTATGTGCTGGCCGACGAGTTCATTCCCGGTGGAGAATCGCTGGTCCGAAACCTCCTGATAGGGCAGGCCGACGCTGCCCGTCTGGGAGCAAGGACCGATGTACTGTATTCACCCGACGCCTTCGGCCATCCAGCAGTGTGGCCCCAGCTCGCGGGCGAGTTCGGTATCCGCTTTGGCGTGGCCTGGCGGGGACTCGGCGGTGAGCCCGGCCAGGAGCGCGATTTCTATCGCTGGCGCGGCCCGGATGGGCGCGAGGTACTGCTGTACCACCTCCCACCGGACGGCTACGAGGTCGGCGCCGGTCTGCCTGCGGAGTCCGAGCGACTTGCCGGTCTATGGCCCCCGTTGCGCTCGGGATTGGTGGAACGCGCGGCCACTCACCAGGTGGCCGTCTTTGTGGGGGCAGATCACCACGCCGCTCATCCCGCCATTGAGGAAGTGCGGGCCCAGCTGGCCCGGCTGGAGCCCGCCAGTGAATTCCGCGTCTCCCGGCTGTACGACTTCTTCAGCGCGGCGGCTCCTGAGGCGTCGGGGGTACCCGTGCTTAGCGGCGAGCTTCGCTGGTCGTACGGATACACCTGGACGCTGCAGGGCGTGCACGGAACCCGCGCCCGGCTCAAGCGTCGGCATTCCATGTCCGAGCTGTCGCTGACCGCCATAGCAGATCCCCTGGCGGCTCTGGCGCTGGTGCGGACGGGGCGGGACAGCCGGTCGCTCCTAAGCTACGCCTGGCGATTGCTGCTGCAGTCCCAATTCCATGACTCGATTGGCGGATGTACCAGTGACCCGGTTGCCGGTCAGGTGGAATCACGTCTCGTGGACGTGAGCAACCTTGCCACCGAAATAGCCCGAACCTCCGTCGACACTCTCATCTCGAACGAACCGGATCGGGTGCGTGCCGAGCCCGCCATCGGTGAGCCGCAACTGATACTCTGGAACCCGGTCCCTCGCCAAAGATCCGCTGTTGTCGTGGCGGACCTCTCCTGGTTTCTCCGCGACGTGCTGGTGGGGCCTCCAGGGGCGCGCACGCCGCGGACGGGCTCGGGCCGCCGGGACTTTCATCTCATCGGTGGCGGCCGGATCGTCCCGGTGCAGCCGCTCGGCCATCGCACCGGACAGGAGCGGCTCGATGCGTTACGACACTACCCGGACCAGGATGAAGTGGACTGGACCCGGGTGGCGTTCACGCCGCCGACGGTGGGTGGCCTGGGTCTGGCGAGTATGTCTCTAGGACCGGGAGCACGTCCGGCGGAACCTGGTGCTTGGGTGGAGGGCCGGAGATTAGGGAACGACCTCATCGAGGTGAGCATCGACCGGGGCGGGTCGATCGGGCTGACCGACCACCGCACCCGGCAGCGCTATCCCGATGTGCTCGGCTTCGAGTCGAGCCGTGATGTCGGAGACACCTATACCTACGCAGCGCCAGCGCGGGACCAGCTGCGCAGAGCGCGCGGGATTCGAGCTTTTCGGGTAGCGGCCGCGGGGCCGCTGGTCGCGGCCGTTGAGCTCGCCTGGTCGCTCGCAGCCGGTGACGACGAGCAGGGGGTCGGTGCTGGGGTCATGGAGCTTCGGCTGATGCTCTCGGTGTACGCCGGTTCGCCCGCGCTTCGTTGCACCTTGCTGCTCAACAATCGGGCGATGAACCAGCGGCTTCGGGCCCGAGTGTCCACCGGGGTGCCCGGCGGACCGGCACTAGCCGGCGGGCAGTTTGGAGCCCAGGAGCGGGTCGCCAGCGGCCCGGCAGGCCTCCGGTATCCTCGAGAGACGCCGGTCTCCACCGCTCCAGCCCAGCGCTACGTTGTACGGGCGGTCAAGAGCCGGGGTTTGGCCCTCCTTGCGCCGGGATTCTTCGAGTACGAGCTCACCCCCGGCGGTGATCTGCTCATGACTATCCTCCGCGCCGTCGGCCAGCTCTCCCGCAGCGACCTTACTACCCGCCCCGGTCACGCGGGATGGCCCGTGGCCACGCCACTAGCGCAGAGTCTCGGCCCCGACCGGCTTCAGTTTGCCATCGCGCCCGTCACTCAGCGGCAGCTGCAGGACGGCACCGCGATGCCGGAGCTGTGGGAGGACCTCTTCCTACCCATCCAGCCGATCTGGCTGCGGCAGGCATCGCCTCTCACGCTGCCGACGCTGGACATCCGGCTCGAGGGGGAAGGGCTGGTGTTTTCCGCACTCAAGCCGGCGGAGGATGGCCGCGCGCTGGTCCTTCGCTGCTATAACGCCACTGCCCGGCCGGCGGCGGGCACTTGGTATTTCCCAGTGGCCGTGACCTCGGCACGGAGGGCCCGGGCCGACGAGCAGCCTCTGCATGAGATTCGCCTGGGCGACGGCGGTCGCAGCATACCATTCCATGCCGCGCCACATGAGATCGTAACTATTGTGGTCGCGCTCGCCGAGACTCACTAAGTTTGCGCATGCGCGAGCTTCCGTCGCTGCCGTGCTTCCCCTGCCCCTACCACTCCTCGTGCTGCGGTTACGGCGTCACGCTGAGTGAGGAAGAGGCCGCCGCCATTGCGGAAGCCCACAGCCCCGCCTTGATCTACCGCACCCGGTGGGGCGAGTGGCGTACCCGGGTACGAGGCGGGCGCTGCGTCTTCCTCCGGGAAAATGTGTGCACCATCCACGACCAGCCGTACTATCCCGCCGTATGTCGGGGCTTTCCCTGGATCGACGCAGAGACCGGAGGGCCCTACGAGTATGATCGGACCATCTGTCCGGAGTTCGTCACCCGGCCGGAGCTGGTGCAGATACACAGAGTGTGAGAGAGACCAACATGACCCGCTTACCGCTTACGCTTTCTCTTTTCCCGCTCACGCTTTTTCTCATGACCAACACCACACCCGTGGCCGGGCAGTCGAACGATGCAGCGCTCGAACACGCCCGAAAGCTGCTGGAATCGGCTCCCCTGATCGACGGTCACAACGACCTCCCCTGGGAAATCCGCGAATCCAAGACTGCCCCGCGGAACGTGGCTGCCTACGACCTGAGGAAGCGCGCCCCTAAACACACCGACCTGGCAAGGCTGGCCGCCGGCAAGGTGGGGGCTCAGTTCTGGTCCATTTATGTGCCGGGAGAAATAAAGGACAGCGGCTACGCACGGGTGCAACTGGAGCAGTTCGATATCGCGCGCCGGATGATTGCTCGGTACCCCGATCGGCTGGCTTTGGCCCTCACGGCCGACGACATCGAGCGGAACTTCAAACGAGGGCGTATTGGCTCCCTGTTGGGCATGGAAGGCGGCCACGTCATCGAGAACTCACTTGGCGCGCTCCGGGCGTACTACGCGCTGGGTGCCCGGTATTTGACGCTGACTCACAACGTCACGCTTGATTGGGCCGATGCCGCGCTCGATACGGCGCGGCACCAGGGACTGACGGAATTTGGCAAGGAAGTGGTGCGGGAGATGAACCGGCTGGGGATGCTGGTGGACCTGTCCCACGTCTCCCCCGGGGTGATGAGTGACGCCCTCGACGTCACCGAATCACCGGTCATCTTCTCCCATTCCTCGGCCCGGGCACTGACCAACCATCCCAGGAACGTGCCCGATTCCATCCTGGCCCGGCTTCCCCGGAATGGCGGCGTGGTCATGGTGACCTTTGTGCCCGCATTCGTCTCCCCCGAGGCTGCCGTCTGGGACACTGAGGCCCAGCGGGAGCGCGAACGGCTCAAGTCCACGGTGAGTGACACGGCGGAGCGTCGGCGTCTGGAGGATGAGTGGAAGACGGCCCATCCCCAGCCCCAAGCCACCCTGGCCCAGGTGGCCGATCACATCGAGCACGTCCGCAAGGTGGCGGGAGTGGATCACGTCGGAATCGGCAGCGATTTCGATGGGATCGATACCGTGCCCGAAGGGTTGGAGGACGTCTCCATGTTTCCCAACTTGTTTGCCGAGCTGATTCGTCGGGGCTGGAGTGACGCCGATCTCAAGAAGCTGGCGGGGGGAAATATCCTGCGGGTGCTGCGCGCCGCGGAAGCAACCGCCGCTCGGCTACAGAAGTCCCGTCCCCCATCCACCAAGACCATCGAAGAACTGGATGGTCTCAGGACGAGGGCTCCCGGCGTCTAGCAAAGATCCCGGCGAAGATCAGCGCAATCAGCGCAAACGAGAACCACTGGATGGCGTAGCTCAGGTGGGGCCCGTCATCGAGGGGGGGTGGCTCGAGCCGGCGTGGGAAAGCAGGCAGCGCGCTGTCGGGGACTTGGCGCAGGTACAGTGGGTAGAGGGGATACGGCAGCCGGCTTCGAAGGCCCTCGCGATCGAGCCGAGCCCAGGTGGTGCGGCCGCCGTGCTGCAACGGCGCGCCGCTGTCGGAGCCGATGGGCAGGGCTATCCCTTCCACCGTTACTGGTCCAGGCTCGCGAAGGGAGTCGCTCGCAACCGTAGCGGCATCGGGTGACGGTACGAAGCCTCGATTCACCAGCACGGCTCGGTCACCGTGCTCCGCGAGCAGGGGAGATACGATCTCGACCCCGGGCACCCCACCGTACTGCCGCCCCCGAAGCACGATGTCATGCGCATGATCGTATCGGCCTCGTATGCGCACCCGCCGATTTACCAGTGTCGAGTCCCAACTCGCCTCGCCCAGGGTTACGACCGGTTGAGACCGCGCCGCCAGCGCTATGGCGTTAGCGGCACGCCGCTCCCGCAGTCGATGCGCTTGCCAGATGCCGAGTCGGATGCAGACCAGCGCCACCACAACCAAGCCGGCGATCAGGAACAGACGTGAGCGCATCCGTGGTCCGAGCCTTGCTGAGAAGGGGTACACCAGCGAGAAGCCGAAACCTAACGGCGCTTGAGGACCCTATGCCGAGGTGCCTGCGCTCACTCGAGGTGACACTGCCGTCCTATCTGCTGACCAGACCTACCGATTCGGGTTCGGGGCGGCTATTCTGCACTGCACCCCCCTTAGACCCGACCCATCCAGTCGGCACCACTCTCCGATGCGTATGCGGATGCCTCACTTGAACCCTTTTCCCGTGCGGCTAGCCTTGGCCGTCCTCCTGATCAGCCTTCCGGGCTGCGGCAGTGATCTGCTGCTGCCCGAGGGCCCCCCGGGCCAGCTGGTCAGCGAAGTGACCATGGTCAATGGTGACGCCCAGGAGGGGCCAGTGGGAGGAGTGCTCGCCTTGCCTCTCAAGGTGAAGGTCCTCACCGCGAGTGAAGAGCCGGCTGAAGGAGTTCAGGTCACCTTCCAGCTGGCTGATGCGGCTGCGGGCTCACTAAGCCCACCTGTGGCTACAACCAGCCCCGAAGGCGAGGCTGTTGCCAGCTGGACTCTCGGCTCGGTGCCAGGCGCTTATGTCGCTGTTGCCAGGATCGCCACCGCGGAAGGGACCGACAGCATTGAGTTCCACGCGACTGCGCGTCCGGGAGCCCCGGACACGTTGACCCCGCTTCCTCCGCTGGATCAGCCCGGGGCCCGGGAGCAGGTGGTCAGGGACTCACCTCAGGTTCGGGTAGTGGACCGTTTCGGCAATCCGGTGCCGGGG
>DASRIN010000444.1:0-3199 GCA_035649975.1 Gemmatimonadales bacterium | reverse complement strand
CTCGGCGCCGGGCTGCTGGTCCTCTCCGTGGTACTGGCAGTGGTCGCCTGGCGGAAGATTCCCATTCTCACCTTTGGTCTGGCCTGGTGTGCGGTTGCGCTACTGCCGGTGCACAACGTCCTGCTTCCGACCGGCATCGTTCTGGCCGAGCGGACCCTGTTTCTTCCCAGCATCGGGGCGATGCTGGCCGTGGCGGCTCTGGGTGCCTACGTGGCGGCGCGCATCCGCCGTCCGCTTCGGACCGCGATCGTCATGCTGACGGCGTTGCTGGTCGCCTTGGGGATTTACCGAAGCAACCTGCGCCATCCCGTGTGGTCGGACCAGTTCAAACTGTGGTACGTGACAGCAAATGAAGACGCCCCGAAGAGCTTCAGGGCTCACGAGGCGATGGCGGAAACCTACTGGAACATCGACATGGAGGGGCGTGCCGAGCAGGAATACCGACTCGCGATCAAGCTGGCTCCTCCGCTTCTCACCGGTCCGATGCTGAGCTATGCCCACCGGCTGCGTTCGCGGGGGAACTGCTATCCTGCCGTGCAGTTGTACTGGCGGGCGGTGCGGATCCGGCCGTCCAGCATGACGGGTCGTGCCCCGATGATCGCATGCCTGCTGCACCTGGGGCGTTACCGCGAAGCCGGAGCCCATGCCCGGATTGCGCGGTCGTTTGACTGGCGTGAGCCGGTATTTCGCCAGGCCATGGCCTCCGCCGACAGTGCGCTGCGGGTAGGGGCGCCGGCGGGAACCGTCACCATCCAGCTTCCAGAGAACGACGAGCTCCGGCAATATGTGACTGTCGGGCGGCCGAGATGATCCTGATTCCGCTGCTCTGCTTGCTGGGTCTGGGACTCGCCTTCCGGCGTGAGCGAATGGGGCCGCTCGAAGCCGCCACGACAGCCCTGCTGGTTTTCGGAGTCGCCGTCTCGGTCATCACCGAGCTGCTGTCCCTGGCCGGCGCCTTGACGCCCACGGGGTGCGCTGCGGCCTGGCTGGTCCTCACGCTCACCGCACTCTGGCGAGCCCGCCGTCCGTTGCCCTCGGCCGGCCCACCCGAACCGCGCCCTGATCGGCACCTGCCCGAGCTGGCTGTGGTGGTCGTGTTCCTGATTCTCACCGGCCTTGTGGCATTGCTTTCGGCTCCGAATTCGTTCGACGGCATGAGCTACCATCTCCCCCGCGTCGAGCGCTGGATTCAGCAGGGCTCACTTCGTCCCTTCGCGACCCATGATCCCCGCCAGCTGTTCATGCCATCCTGGCCCGAGTACGCCATGGTCCAGCTCCGGCTGCTGAGCGGCGGCGATCATTTTGCCAATCTGGTTCAGTGGATCGGTCTGGCGGGTGCCTGCGGCGGCGCGGCTATCCTGGCCGGTGCACTGGGAGGATCCCGGGTGGCGATGGCCATGGCGGCGGTACTGGTCGCCACACTGCCGATGGCGGTGGCCCAGGCCAGTGGCACCCAGACCGATGTCATCGGCTCCTGCTGGGCCGTGCTTGCCGCGGGATATGGCTATCGGCTCACCTCGCAGCAGCCCCGGGATGTCGACGCCATTCGTGCCGCCATCGCCCTCGGACTGGCCCTGGCAACCAAGCAGACCGCCATACTCTTCGCCGCACTGGCCCTTCTGCCGGTAGCGTTCCTGGTGGTTCGTCGGATCCGCCCCCGGCGCTGGCTCCCGTGGCTGGCCGCATGCCTTCTGGCCGGGGTGGTCCTCGCCGGACCCCAGTTGATACGCAACAGGAAAGTCTTCGGCAATTTCCGAGGCGATACCGGACTGGTAGGGACTGTGACGATGGGCACCCACCAGCCGACGCAGGTAACCGGCAATGTGCTGCGCAACCTCGCGCTGCATTTCGGGACCCCCTGGCGCCGGGTCAATGAAGAGATCGCCTCCAGTGTGGCCAGATTCTCCCGGGCGATCGGAGTCGATCCCGACGACCGCCGCACCACCTGGAATTATCACTTTCTCGCGATGCCCTGGAATACCCACGAGGAATCGGCACCGAATCCCCTGCATGTGCTGCTCATCGCCGGGTGTCTGGTTGCGCTGCCCTGGTTGAAACCCACCAGGCTGCAGGTCGCTTTTGTGTCTACGGTGCTGCTCGGACTGGTGGTGTTCTGCGCCCAGATCAAGTGGCAGAGCTATAACAGCCGGTTGCACACCCCGCTCTTCGTGCTGGGTGCGGCATGGACGGCGGTAATGCTGCAGCGGGTGCCGGCACTGATGCGCTATGGTCTCCTCGCGACTTGCGCGCTGGCGGCCCTGCCCGGTGCATTGCTCAATTACACCAGGCCATTGCTCACCTTGCCGCAGGCCGGAATCACCCCCCGGCCGGGGGTGATGTCCATTCCGAGAAACCTCCAGTATTTCGCCTACCGCCCCCATATCGCCGTGGCCTATCGCGACGCCGCGCTCCGGATCGCCGACCAGGACTGCCAGGATGTTGGCATCAGGGCCTGGCCGGATGCGTGGGTCTATCCGATCACCGCTCTGGCGCAGCTGGCGGGGAGCACGGCCCGGTTCCGCGATGTCGACGTCACCAACGCATCGGCGCGATTCAGCGCCCCAGCCGAAACCCCCTGTCTCTTGCTGCAGGTGGGGCCCGATGCGGCGACGCCACCGGCCTGGGCGGCGGGATGGCGCCGGACCTCTCGCTGGCACGAAGGTCTCGGGCTCGCCGCGGTGGCCGTTTACGCTCCCGTTCCCTAGTGGATATCCTGCGGCAGCTGCGTCGCCCCGAAGTGATCGTAGTCTTTCTCGCGCTCGCGGCCTCGCTCGCGAGCCTGGGGAACGGCTTCGTCTACGACGATGTCCCGATCATTCTGCAGAATCGGGTGGTTCACAACCTGGCGGCGTCGGAGCGAATCTGGCATAGCGCCTACTGGCCGGCCGGATGGCTCTACCGACCGCTCACCATTCAACTCTTCGCGCTGCAATGGGCCGCGGGGAATGGCTCTCCCCTCGTCTTCCACGTCGTGTCCATCCTTCTCATGGCCGCGACCGCCCTCCTGTTCTGGCGCCTGGCGCGTCGATGCCTTCCCCCGTTGCCCGCTCTGATCGGATCCGCGCTGTTCGCGGTGCACCCGGTGCATGTCGAATCGGTGGGCAACGTGGTGGGCCAGGCCGAGCTGCTCGCGGCCGCTTGCGCACTGCTGGCGGTGGAACGTTATCTCGCCTGGCGGGAGCACGGCGCACCGGGGCCA
>DASRIN010000443.1:0-9963 GCA_035649975.1 Gemmatimonadales bacterium | reverse complement strand
AGATGAGGTGTTCGAGGAAGCCGAGCAGGCCGCTGGAATGCCGACCCGTGAATTTCACATCGTGGGTGGCCTCCATCCCAAGCTGCGGCTGAGCTACTACACCGACATGATCCGGGGCCTCAAGGAGCGTCATCCCCAGGTCCATGTTAAGGCGCTTACCGCGGTGGAAATCGCTCACCTGGCGCGGATCGAGAAAACCACCGAGCGAGAGGTGCTCCTCGCTCTAAAGGACGCCGGTCTGACCAGTCTGCCGGGGGGTGGCGCCGAGGTGTTCAGCACAGCGGTCCGGGCCACGATTGCGGAGCGGAAGCTCACTGGGGAGGAATGGCTCCGGGTCCACCGCGTGGCGCACGAGCTGGGCATCCCAACCAATTGCACCATGCTGTACGGCCACGTCGAGACCGCCGAGGACCGGATCGAGCACTTGGCTTCGCTCCGGGCTCTGCAGGACGAGACTGGAGGGTTCCTGACCTACATCCCTCTAGCCTACCACCCCGACCATAACGAGCTGGGCGAGGAGATGGGCCGGGTGGGCACAGCCACCACCGGTTACGAGGACCTCAAGAACATCGCGGTTGGCCGCCTGTTCCTCGACAACATTCCCCACGTAAAGACTCACTGGCCGATGGTGACGCCGTTCCTCTCCCAGATCGCGCTGAGCTTCGGCTGCGACGATGTAGAGGGCACGGTGGTGTATGAGCGGATCTACCATGAGGCCGGTGCGCATACCGCCATGCACATGCCCTACACGGAGCTGGTCCGGCTGATTCGGGGAGCAGGGAAGCGGCCGGTGGAGCGCGACAGCCTCTACCAGGTGGTCCGTGACACCTTCGACGACCCCCCGCCGGAACCCTCTATCCGGCGAGGTGCCTCGCTGCCGGTGGTGCACGCGGCATGAGACTCGGGCGCATTCCCTGGATCAACTGCTACCCGGTCTACGCCGCCATCGATCGCGGCGTGGTGCCCATGCCAGCCGAGCTGGTCTCCGGCACCGCCTCGGAGTTGAACGATCTGCTCGCGGCCGGGGCGTTGCAAGTGAGCGCTGTCTCGGCGGTGGAGTACGCCAGAAACGCGGCCCTGTATCACCTCCTGCCCGATCTCGCAATCACCTGCGACGGACCAGTTCACAGTGTCGCGCTGTTCTCGAAGCGCCCGGTGGAGGAACTGAGCCATTGCACGGTGCTGCTCAGTGCGTCATCCCGTACGTCGGTGCTGCTGCTGGAGCTGCTCTGCCATCATCGCTGGGGCATTGTGCCCCAGTTTGCCACGGCTCGGGCAGAGGCGCCGGATCTCGGCACTCTCGGTGCGCTGCCCCACGAGGCGGTGCTGGTCATCGGCGATGCGGCCCTGCACCTGTCCACCCAATCGATGTATCCGGTACGGGTCGACCTGGGGCAGGAGTGGAAGGAATGGACCGGGCTGCCGTTTGTATTTGCCGTGTGGGCTGCGCGCCGCGATGCCCCGGCAGGGAAGGTTGCGGCTGTTCATCAGCGGCTACTCGAGTCCCGAGCCTGGGGACTCCGTCACCTGGATGAATTGGCAGCGGTAGCCGCTACCAACACCGGTGTCGCCGAGCCGGTGTGCCGGGCGTACCTGGACAACTTGGACTATGCGCTGTCCTATCGCCATCTCGCTGGACTCACCGACTTCTTTGGGCGGCTGGCGCAAGATGGGTTGGTGCCGGATGGGTCGCTCTCATTCATCTCCGCGGCGTGAGGTCGAACTGTCGGATCGTCGGAGCGTCGGAGAGATGGGATACCCGAGCCATGAGCCAGGTTGTGATCTTGGGCGAAGCGAAGGCCCTAAAAGGTTGGAAACATGAGCGTTGTAGATCGCACCTCGAGTGAGTTCAAGGAGTACCTTGAGCTCTACGAACGGGCCAGCCTCTTAGAGCTGGGCCAGCTTGCCGATGCCGAGCGGTGGCGGCACCACCCCGAGAACGTGGTCACCTACATCATCGATCGGAACATCAACTACACCAACGTCTGCGTCGCCGACTGCAAATTCTGCGCGTTCTACCGTCGTCCCAAGCATCGCGAAGGTTACGTCCTGAGCTTCGAGCAGATCGGGGCCAAGATCGACGAGTGCAAGGCCATTGGCGGCGTCCAGATACTGCTTCAGGGCGGGCACAATCCGTACATCCCCTTCGAGTGGTATCTCGACCTGATGCGGTACATCAAGCAGCACCATCCGATTCACATTCACGGGTTCTCCCCATCCGAGGTCGTCTTTTTCAGCGAGCGCTTCGGACTGACGGTGGCGGAGGTGGTTCGCGAGCTCCGCGGCGCCGGACTGGACAGCATTCCCGGTGGTGGGGGAGAAATCCTGGTTGACGAGGTTCGGGAGCGCGTTGCCCGGAAGAAAGCCCAGACTGAGGAATGGCTCGGGGTCCAGGAGGAGGCCCACCGGCAGGGGATGAAGACATCGGTCACGATGATGTATGGCCTGGGCGAGTCCAACGCCGACCGGATCGAGCATCTGCTGCGAGTCCGTGAGCTCCAGGACCGGACCGGTGGCTTCACCGCGTTCATCTGCTGGCCGCTCCAACCCGAGGGTACCGGGATGGCGGATCAGCCCAAGACCGACGCGGTCACCTATCTCCGTACGCTGGCGCTAGGCCGCATCATCTGCAACAGCGTTCCCAATCTGCAGTCATCATGGGTCACCATGGGTCTCAAAGTCGGCCAGGTTGCCCTCCGCTTCGGGGCCAATGATTTCGGCAGTCTGATGATGGAGGAAAACGTGGTGTCCTCCGCGGGCACGACGCACCGGGCCACCATTGCCGAGATGGAGCGCTCGATCCGCGACGCCGGATACGAGGCGCGCCGCCGCCGGCAGGACTACTCGATCATCGACGAACCCGCACCCGCGGCCGCATGATCCGGGTGGGCATCGGCTACGATTCGCATCGCTTCGTCGAGGGTCGTCCGCTGGTACTCGGTGGCATAACCATCCCTCACGAGCGTGGCCTCGCGGGCCATTCGGATGCGGACGCGGTGGCGCATGCCTTGGCCGACGCCATTCTGGGTGCTGCGGCCGCCGGCAACATCGGCCAGCTCTTTCCCGACACCGACCCGAAGTGGAAGAACGCCGATTCGATGGAGCTGCTCTGCACAGCGCACAACGTGGTGCGGGGCCAAGGCTACAGCCTGGCTCAGGCGGATCTCACCATCATCACCGAGCAGCCGAGGCTGGGGCGGCATCTCCCGGCGATGGCTGCGCGTCTGATCGAGCGTTTGGGAATCGAACCCGGCTCCGTGAGTCTCAAGGCCAAGAGCAATGAAGGGATGGGATTCATCGGCCGGGGGGAAGGCATCGCGGTGATCGCGGTTGCCACCCTGGAGGCGCGCTGATCGACTCTCTACTCGGGTGGGTGTCTCAACTCCCCCCCGCCGCGGTATACACGGTTCTCGCCCTGCTGGCCGCCGTGGAAAACGTGATTCCGCCGGTTCCCTCCGACGCCGCGGTCGCCCTTGGCGCGTTCCTGTCCAATCGAGGAGTCACCACTCCCCTCGGCGTGTTCCTGGTGACCTGGCTGGCCAACCTGGCAGGAGCAGCAGGCGTGTACTTCGCCTCCCGACGCTATGGCAGGCGGCTGTTCGCAACTGCCACTGGACGGCGGCTCCTCGCGCCACGTTCACTCGCCATCATCGAGCGGGAGTACCTCCGCTTTGGGGTCATCGGAATTTTCGTGAGCCGGTTTCTTCCCGGCATCCGGGCCGTGGTGCCTCCCTTTGCTGGGCTGATCAACTTAAGTCCCTTGCGCACGCTGGTTCCGACCGGCGTCGCCTCCGGCATCTGGTATGGCGGAATCACCATACTGGGATCGGTGATCGGCGCTGAGTGGGACCGGATCAACCAGATCATCCGTGGGGTGAATCGGACGCTCGGGTTGCTCGCCATTCTGCTGATCACGATCGGCGTCGTGCTCTACCTGAGAAACCGTAGTCGGCGCCAGCGAGAGCGAGTCTGGCACGCCACCCGCGAGGCCCTCGATCCGGCCACCCCGTCGTTCCTCGAGGGATCCGACATCGCCGAAGGCACTGCCCGCCAGGCTGCGGCCCTCCTGGTTTTGGAGCTGGCCTACTCCGATACGGCGCTCACCGAATCTGACCGCGAGCTGGTTGCGGCCCACCTCCGGGATCGCTGGGGTTTGGAATCCGGGCGGGGCAGTCCATCGCCCGAGCCGGAGCATGAGCGCCGGACCCGCTTTGCCGAGTACGCCAGCCGACTGCGCAGCCGGTTCGGGCAGAACCAGCGGCTCGCGCTGGTCGAGCGCATGTGGACGGTGGCGTTCAGCGACGGTGCCATTGGAGTGCACGAGGACCGGCTCATGCATCTTGCCGGCGAGCTGCTGGGCATTTCCAAGGACGAGCTGGTGAATGTTCGCACCCGGCTCACGGAGCCTCCCCCAGCATGAGCGGACCCGCGGTGCGAGCCCAGATCGATCGTGACTTCTGGCTGGAGAGCTTTCGTGACTTTCTGGCGCTTGAGTCAGGCCACAGCGCCAACACGGTCGAGTCCTATCTCAGGGACCTGCGCCGCCTGGGAGAGTTCGCCACCTCTCGGGGAGTGCGGGATCCCGGCAAACTCAGCCGGCGTCTGCTGCGGGATTTTGTGTATCTACTCAAGGACCTGGGGTTGAGCGCTGCCTCCATCCGGCGGGGCGTCTCGGCCATCCGCACCTATTATGGATTTCTGGTGGGTGAGGGGAAAGTTGCCGACGATCCCAGCGACCGCCTGGAGAGTCCTCGGCGAGGTAGAGTGCTTCCGGAGATCCTTTCGGTCCAGGAAGTGGAATCGTTGCTGGCCGCTCCCCGGGTGGAGGAGCCGCTGGCCTGGCGAGATCGTGCGTTGCTCGAGCTGGCGTATGGCTCCGGCCTGCGGGTTTCCGAGCTCTGCGGATTGGCCCTTACCGACTTGCTGCTATCCGACAACCTGGTTCGGGTCTTCGGGAAAGGGGGGAAGGAGCGCCTGGTGCCTCTGGGCCGAAACGTGATTGGGGCGGTATCGGTGTATCTCCACACCATGCGGCCCAAACTCGACAAGGGGAAAAGCCGGGGACGGGTCCTGTTGAACGCCAGGGGTCAGCCGCTCTCCCGGGTTGGCGCCTGGGGTGTAGTAAAACGGGCAACCGAACGCGCCGGCATTACCAAGCGGGTGACTCCTCACACTCTCCGCCACACATTTGCCACCCACCTGCTGGAGGGTGGTGCCGACCTTCGGGCGGTCCAGGAGATGCTGGGGCACGCCGATCTCTCCACCACCCAGATCTACACCCACGTGGATCGGGAATACCTCCGGTCGGTGCACAAGCAGTTCCACCCTCGCGCCTAATAGCGGTTGGTCACTCGAAGCGGGATCCTGCCCCGATTAGGCGGCGATCCCTGCGGCCGACGGATCGGTGCGCTCGAAGATCCGGCCCAGCCATTCCACAAACAGCCCTGCCTCGAACAGCATGACAGCAAGCGTCAGGACGGCTGCAGGGCCAAGCGCCCAATCCTGGAGCGAGTGGCGCAGGAGTAGAAACGCGCCCCCGCCCATTATCACGGGAAGGACCAGGGTGAGCGACAGCAGGGCAAGAAAGGCTATGGTCATGAGAAGATTCTGGCCCAGTGCCTCCACCCCAGCGGTCCTGCCTACTCCCAATCGCACCCAGGCAGGAAACAGGAGGGCGGCTCCGTTCTGGATCAGCATGCCCAGCAAATTGACTGCGGGGAGAAGAACCGCGCAGCCCAAAAGCAGAAGGGATCTCTCCCCGAGATCCGGCTCCATGGTGCGCTTCCCTAAGAAGGCCAGATACCCGATTCCCAATAGGCACATCTGGATGGCGGTCACCATAAGGGTTGAGGCGGCAGCCTCAGCCAGCACCACCTCCCACCCTCGCAGCGGGTAGCTCCTCAGCAGGTCCAGCTTCAGCAGATCCCCCCGTAGATCGTTTCTGACATACTGCGGCCCGCTGAGCACCATTACACCCGCCCAGAAAACAGCGAGCCACCCTGCGACCTCGGCCAGGGTGCTCTCGGGATCGAACGAGAGCAGTGCGATGATGGCACCCAGCACCGTCAGGATCAGAGCTCCGTTGCGAATCCGGCGAGTCCGCACAACCGACACCAGGTTCTTCCACAAGATCGCACCGGCGGGCCAGCCCCGAGGAGAAAGCCGGACCAGCGGAGGAGCGGGTCTCGGGCGGGTGCCCGGAGTGGCGGTACTCCCGGCTCTCCCGGCCGCGAGGGCCTGCGCTCGGACCAGCGATACTTCCGCTGCTGCTTCCTCGAACGCGGTATCGGAACGGACGACCCAGATGTAATGCAGAACCAGCAGGACCAGGGCAGGCCACAACACGCCCAGCCACTCTGACACCGTATCCGCGGCCAACGGCCGGATCATGACCCGGAAGGGATAGGTCAGCGCCAGGGGCAAAGGATGCTGGGCCGCGTCGGCAATTGCGGAGAGAAAACCGCGGACATCGTCAGTTCGCGCTGCCAGAAGCTGCGGGAGGGCATCCACCACGCTCCAGGTGAGCGCCACCAGCATGGCCCCGAGAACCAGGAGAGACACAGCCCGGTGCCGTACTCCGAGCCTTCCATGCTCTGAGATGCTGGTGCGGACGAACGATGCACCCAGGCGGTGAAAGGACAGGGTGGTCAGCAGGACCCAGATCGAAATCACCCGGAGCCAGGAGGAGACGCCGAACCGCTCGCGTGATAGGATGAGAGTCCAGAGCACCGCATTGAACAGGATCAGCAACTGGTTCCGGAGCAGCTTGAACTGTATCAGGCCGCGGCGTGAAACCGGACCGGAGAACAGAAAGGTCACCTCGGCCGGCGTAAACGCGAGCACCCGCCGTTCCACGCCAAAGATCCAGCTCCAGCCAATTGTCCCGACCAGCGCCATCGTCCCAATGAGCTCAAGTACCAGCGGATCCACTGTGGTTCCTGGCCCGCCTGCCGGTCGCTGGCCCACCACCATGAACCAGATGTAGGCGGCTCCAAGCAGGAGTGCAGCGAGATAGCGAGGACTCTTGAGGTGGCGGAGTTGCCGGAGAACGCGGTTGCGCGTTGAGCGCCAGGTGAGATAGCCGAAAACTCCGATCATGCCTCGGCGTTCTCCTCCTGTCCGATCAGGGCCAGAAACACGTCCTCCAGCTTTCGGGAGCTGAGGTCGGGCCTTCCGGCAATGATCTCCGGAATAGTGCCGCATGCGACCGCCCTTCCTCGCTGTATCACCAATACCCGGGTGCAGATTTCTTCGACCAGGTGGAGCAGGTGAGAACTGAGGATGACCGCGGCTCCGGCCTCGGCGCGGCTCACGATCGTCGTCTTCATCCGTCGAATTCCAACCGGATCCAGGCCGGTCAGGGGCTCATCCAACAGGAGCACCTTGGGTTCGTGGAGCAGACCACAGGCAATGGCCAGCTTCTGCTTCATGCCCCGTGAGAGCTCGCCTGGCAGGGCGTCTCGCTTGTCGGAGAGATCCAGCTCGTCCAATAGACCAGGGATCCGGGATCCCACATCGCCCATCCGGTAGAGCCGCCCGATGAAGCGCAGATGCTCCTCTACCGTGAGATACTCGAACAGGTGGGGCTCGTCCGGAATGAAGGCCAGCGCCGACTTGGCGGCCACCGCGTCCTGCCGCAGATCGTGCCCGTCGATCAGAATGCGGCCACTAGTGGGTATTATGATTCCCGCGATGCTGCGGATGGTGGTCGTCTTACCCGCGCCGTTCGGGCCCACCAGTCCGAGCACCTCACCCGGACGAACCTCGAAGCTCAGGCTCTGGACGGCAGGGAAGTCCCCATAGAGCTTCTGCAAACCATCGACCTCGATCACGGAGACCCCCGGCCGGCCGGTGAAACTTTCGCCAGTTCTGGCACGTCACATATTGCAACATTATTACCCGTTCTCGGGCAGGCGGAATCTATGCGAAACTACTGGCTGCGAATCGCTCTCGGCGCGGTGGCGGTATTCACCGTCGGGATGATTGGCGTCACCCTTGCCAGGCAAGGCGTTGGTCATGTGCGGGGAGTCGTAGCCGGCAGCGGCCCTCTCTCGTTCCCACTCCCATTCGTCACCTTCAACCTGGATGGCCAGAAGCTGGGTAAGGTGAGCCGCGTCGTCCTCCATCGGACCGCACCCAAGCAGATCAGCGCGGTCGAGCTGGAGATCCGGCTGAACGACTCGGTTGTTGCCCGCGGCCTTGAAGGCTGCCGCCTGGCGGCCAACTTTGACGATGACCCCGACCCCGAAGGCGCGCCGGACGCCGCTCGCAGGTTCTCGCGGGGTGTGTTTACCTGCCTTCCCAACGACACGACAGTAACCCCGGCTCAATTCGAGGAGTTTGGACACGCGGTATTCCAGCCCGGCAACGTGAGCGTGCCACTCCTGCTCCCCGCTGACGTGGTGAGCGATCTCAAGGAAGGCGACCTCGGCGCTCCGGAGCAGGACTCGATTGCACTGGCAGCGGAGGCGGCGGCCGACTCGGTGGCCGACGCCGCTGAAGCCCGAGCCGACTCCATCTCAGATGCTGCCGAGCACAAGGCCGACTCCATTGTGGCCCAGAGCCGACGCCTGGTCGATTCTCTCCGCCGCGAAGGAGTGCGTCGCGCCGACTCTGCGAGGCGAGTCGTCAGCCGCACGGCGGACTCGCTTCCTCGCCGCTAACCGGGCGCCATGCTCTTCGTCCTCGACAATTACGACAGCTTCACTTACAACCTGGTGCAGTACGCGGGTGAGCTCGGTGCCGATCCAGTGGTCTACCGGAATGACTCGCTCTCACCCCAGGAAGCTTTGGCGCTGCAACCGACCGCGATCATCCTCTCCCCCGGACCCTGCACCCCGACCGAAGCTGGAATTTCGATCCCTCTGATCCAGGCGGCCGCCGGCAAGGTCCCCATCCTCGGTGTTTGCCTGGGTCACCAGGCTATCGGACAGGCCTTCGGAGGTCGAGTGGTCCGCGCCGAGCGCTTGATGCACGGCAAGACCACTGCAGTGGCCCACACCGGGCATGCCCTCTTTCGTGGGATTCCCAGCCCCACCGAAGTCATGCGCTATCACTCGCTGGTCGTCTCGCCCGAGGGGCTCCCGTCTGACCTGGAGGTGACCGCATGGTCGGCGGACCGCTCTCCCGGTTCGGAGATCATGGCGCTTTGTCACCGGAAGCTCCCGGTATACGGGGTTCAATTTCATCCCGAGTCCATAGCCACTGCGCAGGGCAAACGGCTGCTGGCCAACTTCCTCCAACTGGCCGGCATTCGCCCGCGGCCGGAGTCTTTGCTCTCCGCCTAACTTGTTTCTGCGCAATCTGGTAGGTCCCTAGCTTTCGATCGCAAGCCTCGCGGCACAACTTTTGACTCCGCGCAGGGGCTCTATTAGCTTCCGTGATGCGCGTCCTGGGTGTGATTCCAGCTCGTCTCGGCTCAACCCGCCTCCCCAACAAACCGCTTCAACTTCTGGCAGGTGAGCCTCTCATCACCCGGGTCATTGAGCGCGTGCAGGATCTGGGCGTTCTCGACGAGCTCGTGGTGGCTACCGACTCCTCCCGGGTTGCCGACGCGGTGCAGCGAGTCCGGGGCCGCGCCGTGCTGACCCGGGACTCGCATCAAACCGGAACCGACCGGGTGGCCGAGGTTGCAGCCAATCCCGAGTTCGCCGGTTTCGATGTGGTGGCGAACATCCAGGGGGACGAGCCCTTTCTCCCTCGGGAAGCATTGACCGGCGCACTGGCCCGGGTGGAACAGGGTGAGGACATCGGCACTGCGGCGGCTCCGCTGGATCCGGCGCTCGCCCCGGAGCCGAGTCGGGTGAAAGTCGTGACCGACGCCAGAGGACGGGCTCTGTATTTTTCGCGCTCGGTCATTCCGCACCGCCGGGAACCCACGGACTCGAGCCCGGAGCTTTATTGGCAGCACGTCGGGATCTACGCATATAGCCGGGACGCCATTCTTCGCTGGGCCACCCTCAC